>MTLR01000030.1 GCA_002010925.1 Candidatus Bathyarchaeota archaeon JdFR-04 | reverse complement strand
CCGAATAAAACTGTGGAGGAATTCAAAAATGGTGAATGTTGGAAAAGGAAGATTGTTCAGAAGAAAAGACGGTAAGTACCTGATATACCTGCCGAAGGACTTAGCAGAGGACAGCATGTTCCCGTTCAAGGGCTATGAATCCCTAAAAGTTAGGATAAGCTTTGAACTTGGCGACGACAAACTGGTAATAGAACGATGGGATAAAGGCGAAGAAAAAACCGGTTAGAAATTTACAAAAGCCAGTTTCGTTCAGCAATTCTGACGCCGTGTCTATGGATAGAACTAAATATCGCCAAAACCCTACCTTTTAAAGGTGGAAGTGAGTATTTGAGCCTAAATGAGGTTCTAAAGGCCGCGCAACGTGAACTAAAAGAAAAGGAAAGGATTAAGCAACGTGTTCAAGAAGCAACACGCAAGGCAACACGGCTTTCAAAACAAGCCATTCTCCTTGTTCATCAAAAAAGGTTCAAAGAAGCAAAAAGGCTTTTGACACGTGCCAAACGTATTATTAGAAGGCTAATCGCTCTTTCCCGCGAGTACCCCGAAATAGTTTATAGCGGATTGTTTGATGTGGCGTTACAAGAATATTGCGAAGCAAACATACTTTTCCATTTGATCCGCGATTCAAAGTTCGTTTCACCAGAAGAACTAGAGGTTCCAGCCGTAGCCTACGTTTTAGGGTTAGCCGATGTAATCGGCGAGCTTCGACGCGTAGCCCTAGATTCCCTTCGCACAGGCAACATTACAGACGCAGAGAAATGCCTAGAAAGAATGGACGAAGTTTACACGGCGCTAATGGGGATGAACGATGCTTATCTCCTCGTGCCGGGGCTTAGACGAAAATGCGATGTTGCCAGAAGAATAATTGAAACCACAAGGGGGGATGTAACATTGGAGGCAAGAAGAAACTCTCTAAAAGAGCGCATACAGGAATTCGAAGAACTCGTAAAGAAAAGGAGAAGGAGCTCGAAAAGGTAAACCGTGATGGGAAAATTCTCTCTAGAGAAAGCACGCAGAGCACAGCTCGAAATATCAAAGAAAATAATTTTTGATGACCGTTTTCTGCCGAGTAACATCCGTTTTGTTGCGGGGGTTGACGTGGCTTATGTGCGAAGCTTGTCTATAGGCGTTGCAGTAGTGTTAACATATGACTCGTTAGAGGTTGTGGACTGCACCACAGTTCGATGCAGAACCCCTTTCCCGTATATCCCAACGCTTCTCTCCTTTAGGGAGGCTGCCCCAGCAGTTTCTAGCATTAAGAAGCTAAAAATTGAGCCGGATGTTATTTTGGTCGATGGACACGGCTATGCTCATCCCTTCCGATGCGGATTCGCCAGCCATTTGGGTGTAACGTTAAAAAAGCCCACAATTGGGGTTGCCAAAAAACTGTTGTGCGGAGTTGTGGACAAGTTCAACGAGAATGGAGTTGCACTAATAAAAGATAAAGAAGAAGCCATTGGAGTGGCTGTAACTACTAAACCTGGTTTCAAACCTATCTATGTAAGCGTTGGGCATATGATTTCACTGGAAACTGCCATAAAAATAGTAAAAAATCTCACGAAAAGGGAACAGCGCATACCTGAGCCAATTCGGGAAGCACATTTAAGAGCAAACATGGAAAAACAGAGAATAAAACACGATTTAATAGAAGCCAGTTAAAAGGTTGGTGAAATTGACTAAACTCAAGTTGGAAAAAATTCTAAATAGAATCAAAGATGATGATTTAAGAGCCAAAGTTGCGGAAATTCTCGAAAACCCCATGATAAAGATAGGGGATAAAACTTTTTCAGGTTTGGGTTTAGAGGAGTCTCCAGCGGCGCTTTGGCAACACCACACATACAAGGGTGGGTTGGTTGAGCATGTGGTGGCTACGGCTGAAATAGCTTTAACACTTTGCAAGGTAATTGAGAGAGTTTATGGAGGAAAAGTTAATCGTGACGTTGTATTAGCCGGAGTCTTACTTCATGACGTTTTCAAACCTTTAACTTACATATTAAAGAACGATGGGAGCCTAAGCTCTTCCCCTTTAGGAGAAAAGCTGGATCACCTCTCACTTATTGTTTCAGAGCTCATCCGTAGAGATTTTCCGTTAGAAGTTGTTCACGCTGTCTGCGCTCATCACGGAGAATATGGCCCCATAAAACCTAAAACTGTTGAAGCCCTAGTTTGTTTTCTGGCCGACTACATGGATTCGCAGCTTAACAGGGAAGTTTTACGGGCTGCAAAGTACATAGTTGAGGAAGCTACTGGTGAAGAGTTGGGAGAGTTAACGGCTAGAGAAGCATTTAAAATTGTCCATCTAAAAGCCGTGGAAGGCTTGGACGGTGTTCGAAGGGCCTTAGAGAGAGAAAAATAGGTTAAAGTTCGATTATCTTTGCCTCCAAAGTTTTTGTGTCCAGCAACGCAATGGTGGATTTCCCGGTTAGGTAGCCGCAGGTTTCACCCGGATTTATTACAAGCATTTTTCCTTTCCTTTCGGTTTTTGCCACGTGGGTATGACCGTGAACTATAACGTTGTGGACTTCGGCGTTTATCAACATGTTTAAGAGTTGAGGCTCATGACCGTGAAGCAAGGCTATCTTTATGTTTTCAACTTGGATTTCGGCGAAGTTTCCGCGGATTTCAAAGCCGTTTTCAGCGAACTTCCTTTTTAAGAGTTCTCGATCTCCATCGTTGTTGCCGAAAACCCCTATGAATTTGGCGTTTAGCTCCTTAAGTCTAGAGGTAACGAAGGGCGCAATGTAGTCTCCTGCGTGTAGAACAAGTTCAACCTCTTCTTCGTTCAAGCGTTTTACGGCTTTTTCCACCAAAGGAAGACGGTCATGGGTATCAGCTATTAATCCAACAATCAACTTATACACCCCACCTTGACGTGTTTAGGTTAGTTTGGGTTAAACTGTGTTTAGGGATAAGCCAGCTAATTATGGTTTTCCCTCACCTAAAAGCTGCTTACCGTATTGATAGCCCTCTTCAAAAGCTTTGAGGTTAAATTCTTCCGTGCCCCTAGGCACATTTGCCAAGACGGACTTCTTCAAGGCCTCAGCATCAATGAGGTTTGTTAAAGCTGCGAATGCGCCTACCATTACAACGTTTGCCACAATGGTCTTCCCAAGTTTCTCAGCGATCTTCGTAGCTGGAACCTCGAAAACTTTTACGCCGTGAGTTTCCTTTCTTGAAGGAATTAGGTCTGGGTCAAGGATTACGGTTCCGTCCGGTTTTACCGCGTCTATATAAACATCATAAGCGTGCTGCGACATTAAGATGAGCACATCAGGCTGGATAACCTTTGGATAGTCTATTTCCTCTTCGGAAATCACCACTTCAGATTTGCAAGCCCCTCCTCGGGATTCCGGCCCATAAGACTGAGTTTGCACAGCTTTCTTACCGCCGTAAAGCGCCGCTGCCATGGCTAACATTAATCCTGCACGGATGACCCCTTGCCCACCAAAGCCAGCCACCCTTATTTCAGTCCGCAGCCCCATTCACCTTCCTTTGCCTTCCTGAACCCTCTTTATGGTTTGATATAAAATTGATTCAAAGGTAGGTTTTTCCATATCCACGAATTCCCCTATTATTATTCTGTCGCGGGAAACTTCAGCTTTAGCTGGATCAGAAAAGTTTTCGATTACCGACACCTTTTTGAGCCAGTTCATCATTTCGAGGCCCGTTCGCATTTTATTTCTTCGCCCATATATCTCTGGGCATGGCGATATAACTTCTATGAAGCCAAAGCCCCTTTTCTGAAGCATCTTTTGAATGGAAGCCGTGAGCCTACGCACGTGGAGAGTTGTCCACCTCGCCACGTAAGTGGCTCCGGAGGCCGCGGCTAGGCTGACGAGGTTGAACGGATGTTCAATGTTTCCATATGGAGAGGTAGTAGTATAAGCTTCCAAAGGCGTTGTTGGCCCCTGCTGTCCCCCGGTCATGCCGTAGTTGAAATTGTTGGCGCAGATGACTTTGATGTCGATGTTTCTTCTGGCAGCGTGTATGAAATGGTTTCCTCCTATGGCGAAGAGATCTCCGTCACCGCTTATTACCACGACTGTTAATTCAGGATTAGCCAGCTTAACGCCCGTGGCGAAGGCTATAGCCCTCCCATGCGTGGTGTGGAAGGAGTCCATGTTTACATATCCAGCCACTCGTCCAATGCAGCCTATGCCTGAGATTACAGCGATTTTGTCTGAGTCCATCTCGAGCTCCTTAACCGCTTGGATGAAGCTGTGAAGGATTATTCCATTACCACATCCTGAACACCAAATATGCGGGATCCTTGATTTTCGCAGGAAAACTTCCATGGGATGAGCTAAGTTTTCATTTTGCGTCATTTATTTTGCCTCCAGAACTTCGAGAATTTCTCCAGGCGTATGCAAGTTTTCACCGAGTTTAGGAAGGAACCTTATTGAGGCTTCTTTTGCCGCACGTTCAACTTCCCTAACCATCTGTCCATAGTTCAACTCGGGAATTACTATCAGCTTTGCCTTATCCGCCAGTTCTGCAACTTGTTTTTCCGGGAAGGGCCAAAGGGTTATAAGCCTTAATAGCCCAGCTTTTATTCCTTTTTCTCTGGCTTTCTTGACGGCGCTTAATGCTGAGCGGGACACGACGCCGTAGGCTATTACAGCTACCTCCGCGTCGTCTAGCATCACCTTTTCGGTTTTAATTATATTTTCCGCGTTTCTCCGGATTTTCTCGCATAGTCGACTGACAAGCTGGAATTGGGCCTCTGGACTGTCTGTTTTCGGATTTCCGAACTCGTCGTGGGTTAGCCCTGTAGCGTGAAAACGATATCCTTCGCCGAAACAAGCCATTGGGGGCACCAAGTCCTCTCCTTCCGGTTTAAACGGTGCATACTCGCCGGGAGGAACATTCGGCTTTTTACGATTAACCAGCCTTATCTCTTCAGCCGGCGGAATAACAACCTTTTCCCACATGTGTGCCACAGTTTCATCCATAAGCAAGATAACGGGCACTCGGTAAGCTTCGGACAAATTGAAAGCTTCAACCGTTAAATCAAAAGCTTCCTGAACAGAGTTAGGAGATAAAGCAATTATCTCGTAATCTCCATGCGACCCCCATCTGGCCTGCATAACGTCTTGCTGTCCAGGCTTAGTAGGCTGACCAGTGCTGGGCCCGCCACGCATGACGTTCACAACCACGCATGGGGCTTCTGTCATCGCCGCCAGCCCAATGTTCTCCTGCATTAGGCTAAAGCCTGGCCCAGAGGTAGCTGTCATGGATTTTAGTCCAGCGTAGGATGCTCCAATTATGGCTGCCATGGAAGCCAACTCATCTTCCATTTGGACGTATATTCCACCTATTTCGGGAAGCCTAAGCGCCATTCTTTCGGCGATTTCTGTGGCAGGCGTTATTGGGTAGCCAGCGAAAAACCTGCAGCCGGCAGCTATAGCGCCCTCTGCGCAGGCTAAGTCTCCGCTAAGGAAGTGCTCGCCCGTTAAAACCGCTTTGTTTCCTGTCATTTTAACATCCTCCTTCACACGGTTTTTCTACTACAAAAATTGCGAAGTCGGGACATACTGCAGTACAGAAGCTGCAGACAACGCATTTTGATTCTTCCTCCACCTTTGGCGGGTGCACACCCCGTTTGTTTATTTCATCCGATTCTTCTAGGACCCTTCTTGGGCAGTATTCGATGCAGTAGCCACATCCCTTGCACCTATCCTTGATTATGTGGATCTCTCCTCTCGGTGGCTTCGCCTTCTCTAGGTCTAGGGGTTTTCGCCAAATTCTAACAGGCATTTATGTCACGGCTCCAAGGCTTTTTCGAACAGCTTTTTGGCCTTCTCGATTTCTTCAGGGGTTATGCCTTCTATGATGGCTTGCATTTCACGGATTTTGGATGCAAATTTTTCGCCTTCAGCTGCGCTTATCCACGCTAGCTGGAGCCTTTCTTTATTTAGTCCAGCTTTCTCCATCTTCTTCCATAGTTTTTCTATGCGTTTTTTGGTTTGGTAGTTTGCGTTTATGTAATGGCAGTCTCCGAGGTGGCAGCCTGAGACAAGGACAGCTGCGGCGCCTCGAGCGAAGGCTCTCTCCACGAATTTTGGTGCTACTCTTCCGGAGCACATTGTTCGGATTATCCTAACGTTTTCGGGATACTGCATTCGGCTTACCCCAGCGAAGTCTGCACCCGCGTAAGAGCACCAATTGCAGCAGAAGGCAACTATCTTTTTGTCCGCATTGATCTCTGTTGCAGCGTCTATCTGGGCGAATATCTGCTCATCCGTGAAATGGCGCATAATTAATGCTCCAAACGGGCACTCAGCGCCGCAAGTGCCGCAGCCAGCGCATGCAGCCTCAACTATTTCGATCTTCTTGCTTTTTTCGTCAAGTTTTATGGCGTTATAGGGGCAAACTTTCACGCATAGGCCGCAGGCTTTACATTTTTCCGGAATCCATATGGGGGTTAGGGCTTCAACTGTAACCTTTCTCTTTGCCATCAAGATGCCAGCACGGGCGGCTGATGCGCTTGCCTGAGTTACGCTGTCTTTAATGTCCTTTGGCGCTTCGGCGCACCCAGCGAAAAATATTCCGCCAGTAGCCGCGTCGACTGGTCGTAACTTGGGATGGGCCTCCATGAAAAAGCCGTCAGGGGTTCTGGAAAGGGTTAAAAGCTTTTGGATCAGTTCGGTTTCCTTCCGCGGTTCCAAGCCTATGGATAGAATAGCCATTTCCACATGGATTTTGTATAATTCCTTTTGGAGCGTGTTCTCACCTATGAGCCACAGGCTGCGGGTTTTCTTATCTTCAATGATTTGAGCTGGCAAACCGCGGATGAAAATTACACCTCCCTTTTTGGCTCGGCGGTATAGATCTTCGAAGCCCTTTCCGAAGGCTCGAATGTCAACGTAGAAAACGTATATCTGGGTTTCCGGCCAGTGCTCCTTTATCAGTAATGCGTCTTTTATGGTGTTCATGCAGCAAACGTTACTGCAGTAGGTTTTTCCGGTTTTCTCGGAGCGGGAGCCAACGCATTGAACGAAGGCTACTGTTTTGGGGATCTTCATGTCGCTTGGTCTTAGGAGTTTCCCACCGGATGGCCCGCCAGCGTTTATTAGACGCTCGAATTCTAGAGAGGTTATTACGTTTGGATATCGTCCATATCCATAGTGGGGGATGGTGGATGGGTCAAAAACTTCTGCGCCTATGGCCACTATTATAGTGCCTACTTCAAGTTCGATTTCTTCAGGTTTCATTTCGAAGTTTATGGCTTGGCGTTCGCAGGCTTTTACGCATTTGTCGCATACCACTATGCCTTCCTTGTTGAGGCATAGTTCTCGGTCGACCACGTAGGTAGATGGTACTGCTTGTGCGAACGGCGCATAAATAGCATGTCTAATGGCTAAGCCTATGTCGAATTCGTTAGGCGCAATCATTGGGCAAACCTTTGAGCAGTCGCCGCATGCAGTGCAATCCTCTGTCACGTATCGTGGTTTCTTCAGCACTTTGACCTTGAAGTTCCCTATGTAGCCTTTAACGTCTACTATTTCGCTGTAAGTTAGCAGTGTTATGTTAGGGTGACGCCCAACATCCGACATTTTTGGCGCTAGGATGCATATGGAACAGTCCATTGTGGGGAAGGTTTTGTCAAGCTGAGCCATTCTTCCGCCTATGCTTGGCTCCTTCTCCACGAGGTAAACGTGATAGCCAGTGTCAGCCAAGTCCAGGGCTGCTTGAATTCCGGCTACGCCTCCGCCTATGACTAAGGCTTCAGGCCTTATTGGGACCTCCTTTTCTACGGCTGGTTGAAGCCTGGCGGCTCGCATGACAGCCATCTTAACAAGTTCTTTAGCCTTTTCGGTGGCTTCTTGGCGATTATGTAGGTGAACCCAACTGCAATGTTCACGGATGTTCGCCATCTCGAAAAGATACTTGTTTAGCCCTGCTTCCTCGCATGCCCTTCGGAAGGTTGGTTCATGAAGACGTGGAGAGCAGGAGGCCACAACAACTCGGTTAAGCCCGTACTCTTTTATGTCCTGCTTAATCGTGTCCTGCCCTTGGTCAGAGCACGTATAACGCATGTCTTTGGCTAAAACCACGTAGGGAAGCTTAGAAGCGAATTCTGCTACTTCGGCGCAGTCTACGGAACCAGCGATGTTTAGTCCGCAATGGCAAACGTAGACTCCTATGCGGATTTCCTCGCTTTCAGGCTTAACTTCAACGCTCATATCGTTTTCATACCTCTTTCAGGTACTCTATAATTGAATTAGCGGCTCGTTTACCAGCAAGGATTGCTTCAATAACAGTGGCGGGTCCTGTTACTACGTCGCCTCCAGCGAAAACACCTTTCATTGTTGTTTCCATGGTCAGCGGGTTTACCCAGACAGTTCCGTCAACGTTCAGTTCAACTTCTCTTGGTAGGAAGGAAACGTCCGGCGATTCGCCTATGGCAAGAATCGCCGTGTCGGCCTCTTTAATGAACTCTGAACCTTCAATAGGGATGGGTTTCCTTCTTCCAGACTTATCTGGTTCGCCCAGCTCTGTTCTAACGCATTCTACAGCTCTAAGTTTACCGTTATCGCCTAAGAACCGCAAAGGCGCAACTTGAAACTCAATTTTTACCCCTTCTCCCTCGGCTTCAGAAACCTCCCATGGGATGGCAGGCATCTCATATCTTGATCTTCGATAGAGAACCGTAACTTCCTTTCCGCCCTGTCTCAAAGCGGTTCTAGCAGCGTCCACAGCCACGTTTCCACCGCCGATCACCACAACCTTTTCGCCTACGCGGAAAGGCTCCTCAGAATTGGCCCTAGAAAGGAATTCTAATGCGTGAACAACACCATTCAACTCTGCGCCTTCCACTCGAAGCTCCCGGCATTTATGAGCCCCGGCCGCGACGAAAACGGCTCGGTAGCCTTCATCCCATATCCTTTGAAAGGCATATTCTTCTCCAACCCTAATGTTTGTTCGGATCTCCACGCCTAGGTACTGCAGGCGCTGAATTTCCATGTCTAAAACTTCGCGGGGAAGCCTAAACTTGGGTATGCAGCTGCGAAGCATTCCACCGGGTTCTGGAAACGCTTCAAAAACCGTTACTGGGTAACCCTTACGAGTCAGCTCATAAGTAAGCGACAGCCCGGCTGGACCGGCACCTATAACAGCAACTTTCTTGTCCAAATGTTCTTCCGTTTTAGCGATTTCGCTCAGAACCTTCTCGTAAGCCTCTTTAATTAAGGACTCTAATAGCTGACGGTCTATTCCAGCTCTTTCGGGATGAAAACATAGGTAGAGGGTGATTAGGGGGAGGGGAATTTCATTAAAGATTTTTGCTAAAGCCTTCTTTAGAGGTTGAGTTATGCCTTGTTTTATGGCCAGGTTTTTGGCTTCATGGAATATTTCAGGCGGCCTTAACCTTTGGGGGCAACGTTTATAACAGCCATAACACCATGCGCAGAGCCAAAGCTCCTCTTCGTGCAGTATGCCGCTTCTTTTCAGAAACAGCTTTTCAAGCAGGACCCTAGGGTTATAATAGCCGTTTAAAAGTTCATGGACTGGACAACTTGCGGTGCATATACCACATTCAAAGCAGTCCTTAAGCTTTTCAAAATTCACAATCGTTTCTAAGCTTTCCTCTGCAACTGCAGATGACGTTTCTGAAACCCCCCAACCTTCCTTTATAGGCAGGGGGACAAATATAAAAGTTTACAAATGTAAAGGGTTTCTACACAACCCCACAGTTCACAATAGCGCTAAACAAATATACTCTTGAAAACCACTTCATCAAAAGGGGGATTAACAACCTTTTGAAAACAAAAATGGATATAAACTGTGACTTGGGCGAGGGATACGGAGCCTTCATGAAGGGAAACGATGAAGCCATAATGCCCCACATAACCTCTGCAAACGTAGCATGCGGATTCCATGCTGGAGACCCTGTAACAATAGCAAAAACTCTGCGGCTTGCAAAAAAGTTCAAAGTAGCCATAGGAGCTCATCCGTCTAACCCTGACCTAATGGGATTTGGAAGAAGGGAAATGGGCTTGACCACCGAGGAAATTAGAAACTACTTAATATACCAAATAAGCGCAGTTCATGGCTTTGCAAAAACTTTGGGGATAGAACTTCAACATGTAAAACTCCATGGGGCCCTCTATAACAAAGCAGCAAGAGATGACGAAACAGCCCAAGCCGCTGTTCAAGCAATAAAAGCATACAGCCCAAACCTGATAGTTTTTGCCCCGCCTAAATCCGCAATGGCGGAAGCCGCTAGAAAAGCAAAAATGCAAGTAGCTTATGAAGCCTTCGCTGACAGAGCGTACAATCCAGATGGAACTTTAGTTTCCAGGAGGAAACCGAACGCGCTGATAACAGACATTCAAGCTATTGCCAAAAGAGTGATCCAAATGGCCAGAGAGGGAACAGTTGAAACAATAAATGGGGAAACGATTCAGCTTGGCGAAGTTCACACCATATGTATTCATGGCGATACTCCCGACGCTGGAAAAGTCGCTGAAAGCCTCAAAAAGGCGCTTTTAAAAGCAGGCATCCAAGTTATCCCGGTAAGCTCCTTCCTATAATTGGGCATGCCCCCAAAGAGGTGGGAAGCTGGAAACAAAGCCTCCTCGGTACTTACCTTTCGGCGACGACGCCTTAATAGTTGAGTTCGGCGACAGAATCGACTTGGAAATAAATAGGAAAGTCCTAGCCTTGGACCAAGCCCTAGCACAAAAGGAGATAAGTGGCATTGAAGAATGCGTTCCAACCTACAGGTCGCTCCTAATCCGTTATAACCCGCTTAAGATCTCCTACGAGGAACTGGTATTCCAAATAAGGGATCTGGAAAACTCCATACCGCAAACGGTCTTTAAGGAGGAAAGGGTAAAGAAAAAGGTTATTCCGGTTGTTTATGGTGGCAAATACGGTCCAGACTTGAAAAATGTGGCTGAAACTCATGGTTTAACTGAAGAAGAAGTTATACATATACATTCGGCGAAGCCTTACCGGGTATACATGATAGGATTTGTCGCCGGCTTCCCCTACTTGGGAGTTGTTGACGATACAATAGCCACACCTCGCCTAAAAACCCCTAGGATACGAGTTCCAGCAGGCTCTGTGGGCATAGCTGAAAAACAAACCGGGATTTATCCATGCGAAGCACCGGGCGGATGGCAAATAATAGGGAGAACCCCGCTCAAACTTTTTGACCCGTTTAAACAGCCGCCAACCCTTCTGAAACCCGGAGACACTGTCAAATTCAAGCCCATAACGGAACGAGAGTTTGAAAAACTCAAAGCGGAAAAGTGAAGCAAGTGAGGGTTTTCAGCGTAGTAAAACCCGGAGCTTTCACAACCATTCAAGATTTAGGCAGATACGGCTACCTACGACAGGGCATACCTATATCTGGGGCCATGGATACCTTTTCGCATGTAGCAGCCAACCTCTTGGTGGCTAATCATCCGAACGCCGCAACACTGGAAATAACCCTCATAGGGCCTGAACTCAGAGCATTAACGGACACGGAAATAGCCATAACTGGCGCGGACTTAACCCCAAGAATAAACGATGAGAAAGCATCCCTGTGGCAAACAATAAGGATAAACAAAGGTGACATAATCAGCTTTGAAATGCCCCGAAGTGGATGTCGCGCTTACCTAGCGGTAAGGGGAGGAATAAATGCCCCCAAAGTGCTTGGAAGCCGTTCCACATACACAAGAGGGGAATTTGGCGGAATAAACGGGAAACCACTGCAAGCTGGAGACATAATCCACGGATTTAATGGGGTAAAAGCCCCAAACATGGAGTTGAAGCTGCCAGAAGAGTTGATACCGAATTATCCGAAAGAATATACAGCCCACGTTATACTCGGACCGCAGAAAGAAGCATTCACAGAAAAAGGTGTAGAAAACTTCCTTTCCAACCCTTACACGATAACCGCGGAGTCGGACCGAATGGGGTATAGGCTGGAAGGCCCAGACATAGAACATGTCTCAAAAGCAGATATAGTCTCAGACGCCATCCTTCCAGGAGCCGTTCAGGTTCCGGAAAAC
>MTLR01000052.1 GCA_002010925.1 Candidatus Bathyarchaeota archaeon JdFR-04 | reverse complement strand
AGTGTTTACCACTTAAATAAAGCGAATATAAGTCGGGCAATTACTGGTGATATTTACGAGGTTTACTGTGAACTTTGTGGTGAGGCAGGCTTAACACCTCTGACACAACGCCGAGTTAGTAGTTTAGTTAACGAACTAGATTCAATTGGCTTGTTGAACGCACGTGTAGAAAGCATGGGTCGTTATGGTCGGACGAAGAAGATAAAGCTTGGAATTTCCCGAAGTATTGTTAAGGAAGCTTTCCTACAAGACGAGAGACTTGGACGTTTGATACAATATCATCCCGGATGTTTACCAAAAAATATGCAGGGTAGACGCTAAAGATAGGAAATTAAAATAATAAAAGCCCTATTGGCTACTATTTATTCTAAAGCTTATGAATTGAAAACATGGCGATTGGAAACAACATTTGGAGTATACGAGAAAATTACACCGATCATCATCATATTTAGCTACGTTCCAGAACCTAGTATCGAATTGTTACATAACGCAGATCTTAATAGAAACTTATTGTTGTGAACTGAAGCGTTTGAAGATTTACTACGGGGACCTTTCCAGGCGTAGGTGTGAAACCCAAACGTCTCATATATTCCGTTTGTTCTTGCCATGTGCCTGAATTAATAAGTAAAGTCCCACGATAAGTAGTAGATGTTTGGACATGAACATGTCCGCAATGAAAAATTGTTGGTGGACGTTCTATTACTAGGAAATCTTTCTTTTCTGGTGCTATAGGGGTTTTTCCACCATATATGGGTGCGAGATGACGGCTTTGTATGAGTTGTTTCATAGCTTTATCGGGGCGATTGTAGTTTATGTCTGGAACTGTGGAAACTAAATCATCTAGACTTCTACCGTGGTAAAGCAGGAATTCGACTCCGTGAAGGCTTAGAAAGCAGGGATTTCCCAGTAAATGAACTCTCCGCATTTCACAAAGTTCTTGGAAATAATCAGTTGGAATCGCTGGTTGGGGCAGGGCCTTTCTCACAGCGTCATGGTTTCCTGGAATAATAATTATTTCTATATATTCAGGAATTTTAGAAAGAAGTTTTATTGCAAGCTCGTATTGTTCTTGAATGTTTTTTATTTTCAATTCTTGTTCTTGATTTGGATAAATCCCTATTCCGTCTACTACATCGCCGGCTATTAATAGATATTTTACATGGCTGGCTATTTCTCTGAGAAATGCATCACCCCATTTTCCGTTAAGCCAGCTAAGAAACTTTTGGAATGCTTCATGTAAAAACTTGTTACTTCCGATATGCAGGTCTGATGTTAAAACCGCATAAATTTTATCAGCCGCTTTCTGCGGCGCTTTAGGTGGGATATCTGGGAAAATTATGTCTTCCACTATTAAAAGATTCGTTCTTGTTTTCCTAACATTCACGCTGATGACTTGGTCTAACATTAATTGTTGGGCTTTTTTCCACAGCTTTTTTGTAGCATTCTGCGGAACAAGTGCGATGGCAGATGATTCTAAATCTTCAATTCGTAGAATTACGCGTTGTTGAGATTCCCGTTTTTCCGTTACCATGCAAATGACTTTTACTTCAGTGTTTGTTCTTGCCTTTAAAGCCTCTCGAATTGTTGTAGCACGGCGCAAGTCAACTCTTCTCCGTAAAATTCTCTCTAGTCTTTTAAATCGATCTCGAAAATAGTTCAAATAGTCGTTTATTGTTCCAGCAGTGCAGATCCTTTCCGTCGGGTCTTCGAGTATTTTTATTTCAGGTGAGATTTCTTTGGCGAAAGGACGAAATACCGCTTCAACTGTAGCTACCTCTGTGGATTCTGTTTCTAATCCTTGTAGAGTTGACTTTTGTGGGGGGAATACAGGATTCCTTAATAGTTCTTGAATAACTTGGCGACTTATGAAGAATGTTTTTCCTTGGATTGGCTCCATTTTTCTGATGGCTTCCGAAATTATCTTTTCTAAATCATGTGTTTCCGCTATTTTGAGTAGAAGGTTAAAGGCTTCCTTGTCGAGTTGATATCCTGCGTCTAAAGTTAATTGAATTGCTTTCTGTAACTTTTTAAATGTTCCATTTTGGGGTTTCATACAGTTAGTTGTCTCCAATCCGTTTTTCTCGGCACGATTATATAGCCTTCTATGTTATTGCCTATTTTCACAGTCTTCCCTTTGAGATGTAGGTGAGCTGTTAAGGCTGCTATTACTGCGTCAATTTCATGTGGTGTTAAGGCTCGGAGTTCAATATCCCCTTTCAAACCTATTTGTATTAAGATTGTTTGAATGTTTCGCCAATCTTTATGCGGAAGATTTAGCGCCTTTCTTGTGGATGTGGGGTGAACTTCTATTACTTTAAATCCTGCCCTTTGAAGTTCTTTGACAAGTTTTAAGGCGCGAAGGGTTAATTTCTCCATTGCCAGTATGCGTGGTGGAAAAACGCGATATCCCCGTTTTATCATTTCCTTGTCAGCTTTTCGTAGAATTTCCTTCTTCGGCAGGCTCAAAGGAGCATCTATGGCTGTTAGCACTGGAGCTTCCCTTCTAACAAGGTCAATGATTTCTTTATCCGTGTATATTTNCCCAGCTTTTATTGTTCCCTTAGTCAACGTCGCCCATCCTGTTGGATTTTGCTGTTTTCCAGCTAAATCTATACCTAGGGTAATTTTTCGAGTCAATTTTGATTCATCCATCTAGATTTATATATTGCATAGCCGTCTAAATTTTGTTGAAACTTAAATGGAGATGATATTTGTGGAACTCCGTAAGGTTCAACAAACCCCGGGNGGCACATTCTTCGTTTGTTTGCCCAAGTCTTGGGCTCAGAGGCATGGTTTATCCCGAGGTTCCGTTGTAGCAGTTAACGAATCTCCTAATGGAAGATTATATATTGACGCGACGTATAAAACTGAGCCTTCACCGCAGATGGTTGTCATTCATCCAACACGATATTTGAGCAGGGAAATTGTTGGGAAATACTTGTTAGGCTACGACATCATTAAGATTGAGGCTAAGGATCGAATTGGCTTTGAGGTTAGAGATACTGTTAAACGAACAGCAAGGCAACTCATAGGGCTAGAAATTATTGAAGAAAACCATGTTTCAATAGTCCTTCAATGTCTTTTAGAGCCTTCAAGTTTTCCTCCTGAAAAAATTCTACGACGGGAATATGCCATAGTAGCCGGGATGCATCACGATGTTGTAAACGCCTTAGTAGATGGGGACCTTTCAATAGCGAAAAGCGTTCTAGCACGTGATGATGAGGTGAACCGGTTATACTTTCTTCTCGTTCGAGTTCTACGGACAGTGGTGCAGAATCCCAGCCTGGGAGTAAAACTGGGTGTCCGCCCAATAGAATGTTTAGACTTTCGTCTAGCAGCCAGCCTTGTGGAAACTATAGGTGACGAGTGTGTTCGTATAGCAACTAAAACAATGGAATTAAAAGGAAAAAAAATTCCCCAACAAGTGGCAAAAATGTTTCTCGATTTCGATACAATGGTTTCTAAGTCAAGGGAAGATGCCTTAAGGTCTTTTATAACCGGCGATGTAGCTTTAGCAGAGTCTGTTCGAGATATGCGAGTAAAAATCGAACAAACCTTTGAAAATGTGGAACATGCCATAAAAACGGAAAAGGTTGAGATTGTAGCTCACTCGTTAGCGGCTGCATCCGCCCTAAGGCAGATATATGAGCATAGCGTTGATATTGCGGATTTGGTTATGCCTAAGTCTCCGGAACAAAAACGTTAGGGTTTAACCATTTTCAATATGGCATTCCTCATTATTTCGCCGTGTTTTATTCCATAATAAATTCCTGCTAATCCTCCTAAGGATGGAATAATCACTCGTTTAACAACTTTGCAAAGTATCGGGTTTTGAATTCGAGATTCCAAGAAGGAATTTCCCCATACTTTTATGTTATACTCCCAGCATTGGGTTAAGAATTCCCACCTCGCCCTAGAAAGAGAATCAAGTTCTGCTCCACGCTTATTCATCAATATACAGTTTTCGAGGGGAACAAAGAGAAGGGGTACGAAGAAGGCGTAATAATGTTTCAATTCGTCGAGCAGCTCAAGGGTCTTTAAAACATCATCTTCTCTTTCGTCCGGAAGTCCAATTATTAAAGTGGCGAGCGGATACCAGTCATTATCGTTCAGTATACCAAAAGCTTGGCAAACTACCTCCTTCCATTGCTCCGGCTTAAAAGGAAGGGGTTTTCCAGCCATATATTTCCGCATAAGCCTAACGCTGCCCGTTTCTATCCCTGTTTCAGAGGTTACTATTGGCTTCTTTCCATGGCTATACCAATGATACTGAATTAGGATTTCCGCCACTTCCTGAATCATACGTGGGTTACAAACTACTGGAGCGAGAGATATATGAGCAGGTTGAATGGCTTCAACCCCAGAATGTGAAGCTACACTTTTAATCAGCCTAAGGACAGCCTTTCTGTTGGGAGTAAAGCGTTTGCTCTTCGAGCCATAAAGAAAAAGATCTTCAGTAACAAGTGTTATTCGATGGCATCCCTCCCGCACCGTGATTTCCACTTCCTTTATGATCTTTTCTATAGGCACGTCTCGTTTCCGTTGCATAGTTGGCGTACAGAACTGACAGTTTCTTCCACATCCTCGAGATATCTCTACACAACCATGTATTGCTGCATGTCTTATAATAGGAATTTCATCGACCTTTGGGCTTTGTTTGATGTGAACCACTTGAGGAAGAGGGTCTCCATTTACTGCTTTTTTGAAAATATCTGCTATCATTTTTTCTCCCTCACCGATTATCACACAGTCTATTCCGTAAGTGTCAGCTACACTCTTGCGTTCAAGCTGCCACGCTCCAAAGCCCCCCACAATTATCTTTGGCTTAAACCTCTGAATACTTGGATGCCTAAGTAATTCACGAAATTCAATGGCGTTCATTGGCTCCCCCCCTCCGATAAGGGAAGAGTAAGTTTTACTAACATATCCCATGCCAGCGGGATCCATAGAGGAGATTCCCACGACCTTCGTATTTGGTCCTATGAACATATCAAGGTCAAAAGGATGAACAACTGCTACTTCTTTTACGTCGAAACCGTTCTTGAGCAATATGGCTTCTACCTTTCTCAGTCCATATGGTGCATACTTAACGGTTCCATCCTCATTTCGCTCCACAGGCGGATAAAGCATCTTTCTTAGAAACCATAATGGAAAGGGTCCTTTAGCAAATCCCGCGACAAAGGCGATGAAGGGACTGTTATAGAAGTCACTCATTTCAGTAGCGGAAGCCGTCAGAACTACCTTGGCTCCTAAAGTTTCGGTCATCCCCTCTCCATCCGAATGAAAAAAGCATTCCAACCACGTTACTATTAAAAATTATGGTTTTTAACTTTTACAAACCAGTAAATTGAAGTTTCTCTTAGTTTGTTACGATAGAAGAGGAGCTTACGTTAGTTTTGCCTGTTCTTTTTTATGTACTGCACGGAAATAAGGCAAGAAGTAGATAAAACATTGTGGCTACTAGTTGGCGTGTTAATAATGTTGTAACACTCCAGAACCAGCTTGTTGCTCCGTTAAAACGTGCTCCAGCTACAAACCAGGCGAAGGTAAAGTCTATTATGGGATCCATTATCCGTGCCATCTTTTGTGGAAGATTTATTAGGTGAGAATCTATGTTGAACACAAGATAGATAGGCGTTGTTATTACTATACTAAAAAGGGTTAATCCTAAATGGCATTCCGAGGCTTCCATGAATGCTCTGGCATAGACACTCGCTTCTTGAACTGGAATTTTACAAAAAGCCAGCGTGGTTATATAGTCAAACATGATAAACCTGAGTAGAATCATGAGCCTTCTTAGCCAGATATTCTTGCGGGGAATAAAATACCATAAACTAAAATTAATTGCTTGCATTTTTAGATGTTTGAATTAAGTTTTTGTCATTAAAAAACATTCAAAATTGAAATTTCCCATCATTTTCAATAGCAGAGAAATACTCGTTATCAACGTAACTTATGGTTCCATCTAAAATTTTAGTAACTTATATAACCCCTTCCATGTTTTTTCATAGAAGGCGAAATCACAATGGAGTTTCCTGACCTTAATCCACGTCTATGGAAGCATCTTTATACGCTTTTTAGATTAGCGGAAATGGGTGCTCACAAACGAACAGCCAAAATTTCAACCGAATATTTAGCTCAAAAGCTGAGGGTTTCCCAACAAACTGCATCACGAAATCTCATTGAACTTGAAAGGGAAAACCTAATTGAAAGAACGATAACTCCAAAGGGTTGCTTAATAAAACTTACAGACAAAGGAGTATCTCAATTACGAAAGCTTTACTCCATCCTGCACTTAGTGATGGAAGCTGCTTACCCTCCATCACTAACGCTAGAGGGTATTGTCTTCACAGGATTGGGAGAAGGAGCCTACTATGTTTCCCTCGACCACTATCGCAAGCAATTTATCGAAAAACTGGGGTTTGATCCATTTCCTGGAACGTTAAATCTCAAACTGACAACAGAATACGACATTCGAACCCGACGAGAACTCGAGGCTTATCCAGGAATAGAAATTCACGGCTTTAAAAACAAAACACGAACCTATGGTGCGGGAAAGTGTTACCCGGCAATCATAAATAACGCCGTTAAGGGCGCAGTTATCTTCGCTTTTCGAACTCATTATGATCATACTGTAATTGAATTGATTGCTCCCGTATTCCTTCGGAACCGACTTAAGCTTAAAGACGGACAAAAAGTAAAAGTTGAGATATTAACTCTCCCTTAATACACTTCAACGGATAACAACGGAATATTGATAAACAACTCGGTTAATGCGGCTTTTAGCCAACAAATACCCAATAAACAGTCCAGTAATCAAACCCCCCAAAATGCCCTAATATGTTCACTTGTTCGTTACCTCCAGTCATTAACAACAAAAGAAACGAAAGCATCAACCCACCCATAATCGACTGCCCGAAGGACATGCGCAAATACATAACGACTGCACCGAACATACCGAAAATGGAACCAGAAGCCCCAACAGAAACAGTCCAAGGACCCAACAAAAGAGTTAACAAGTTTCCGGTGAGTCCTGAGAGGAAATATACAGTAAGGTACTCCCAAAGATTAAAAACTTCTTCAGCCCTTAACCCGAAGATTAACAAGAAAAATAGGTTTCCCAGCAAATGAAGTAGATTCAAATGAACAAACATAGACGTGAAAAGCTGCCAATACCAACCATTAAAGACTAAAAAATTAAATTGTCCATAAAGCAACATCACCTTGTCATCCATTACAAAGACATTATTACTACGGAAAGCTGTATATGCATAAACCACAATATTGGCCAAACTTAACATAAAGGTAGGCATATACTCCTTACAGTGTTTTCCTAACAAAAACCTTTTACCTCTTAAAGCTCTCGATGATCTTTCTCTTAATATCGGAAGAGCTGTTAATCTCATCTATCTCAAACTTATCTATCCGAACAATCTCTATTTCTAAGCCCCTTTTTTGAATAATCTTTCTCAATTCTTCCTCTATGCCTTTTTGGTCATATCCAACTGCTATTACGTCAGGTATTATTTTCTCAATGACTTTTTCCATATTAAACTCCTCATACCCTAGCAATGCCGTATCAACAACTTTTAATGCCTCCACTAAAGCTCTACGTTGGGCTTCTGGGACAACAGGCCTTTCTCCTTTGCGTTTCTCCACGGTACTGTCCCGAGCTACTATAACTATTAACTCCGAGTTTTTGCCTCCAGCCTTCTTTGCTTCCTCCAAAAACTTTACATGTCCTATATGAAGTAAATCAAATACCCCTGCAGCAAGCACGACCTTTTCTTTCTTCCTATTTGAAAGCCCTCTCATGTTTGCCCCTCTTCTAACCACCCCTATGGCTAAATAAATAACTCTTCCTCACTAAAAGGAAATAAATGTCAAAGATCAAAAATTCTTTTTGGATACCGAATAAGATTTATTTCCATCTGCAACAAAGAATAGACGAAGACGTAATTTGATAGGGAGGGCGCTTTCTATGTTCGAATTAAACTATAGAAACGTTATAATCCGAGTAGTTCGTGGGGACCTAACTCGGCAAGCCGCTGACGCGATCGTAAACCCCGCTAATAGTTATATGGTGATGGGTGGAGGAGTTGCTGGAGCTATAAAACGTGTAGGCGGGAAAGAAATTGAAGAAGAAGCCGTAAAACAAGCGCCAGTTCCCGTTGGAAAAGCGATCGCCACAACCGCGGGCAAACTAAAAGTCCGCTATGTCATTCACGCGCCTACAATGCCTAAACCAGCTATGCAAATAGCAGAGGAAAACGTTAAATCCGCAATGGAAGCGGCCCTTGAATGCGCTGAAACCCTAAAAATAAGATCAATAGCTTTTCCTGGACTAGGAACAGGGGTGGGCGGAATTCCGATCCAAACAGCAGCGATTACAATGGCTCAACAACTAAAAAAGCATCTAGAAAAATCAACTAGTCTAAAAGAAATAACTTTTGTAGGGTTCACCCAAGAATCTGCTGAAGCCTTTAAAAAAGCAGTAAAACAGGTATTTTCCAATTGAATGTCGGATAAAACGCAAAATCTACATAATCCTACACTACTACATAAATTAATGTCGAATTAAATGAGGAAAGATAGAATGTTTCCGACAGATTTATATAGCAATTGCCCCATAATGTTCCCCGGTGTTAACCATTAATGTCGGAATTAAATATAAGAAGACCGCAGACAAGGGAAGAATTTGTTAAGATTTTGAAAACTGCTATGAAGAAGGAAATTGAAACCCGTATAGCCGAGGGAAGGAAACCCATAAAACCGACAATATCCGGCACAGCCAAGATCTTAAACATCCACCGCGACACCCTTTACCAATGGATGCGGGAATTTAAAGTTAAATTTGAAGAAGTATCCGACGCAATTTCCATTCCAAAACCCCCTCTTTCCTTAGCATTTCCGACACTTCGAGGCTTCACTTACTTAATCGGTGAAGCTTTAGTTGGAGAGGGCGAGGAAGTTGCTCATGTAGATTTACTTATAGGCGATAAAACCGGTCCGGTAGGAGAAGCTTTTGCAAATGGATTGTCTAATCTTTCCGCTGGACATACGCCCTTGTTAGCAGTTATACGCCCTAACCTCCCTCCAAAACCCCACACTCTCTTGGTCCCTAAAGTTACCGTAAAGGGAATGGAAGATGCCGGCAAAATTTTTGGTCCAGCACAGGCTGCAGTTGCTAAGGCTGTGGCTGACGCCGTGGAAGAGGGTATAATTCCACGCGAAAAAATAGATGACTGGGTTATAATCTGTAGCGTTTTTGTTCATCCAAAAGCTAAAGACTATCGAAAAATTTACCACTATAATTATAGTGCCACCAAGTTGGCTTTGAAGCGGGCGTTAGCGAAGTATCCGCCCTTAGACAAAGTTCTTTATGACAAGGATAGGGCTAAACATCCTATAATGGGCTTTAGAGTTCCGCGATTATGGCGTCCACCATATCTCCAGATAGCCTTAGACATTCCAAGTCTTGAACGAAATAAAAGGATAATTGAGCAAATTCCGCGAAGCGATCGAGTAATCTTGGAGGTTGGAACTCCGCTAATCAAAAAATATGGTGCTCGCGTGATAGAGGAGCTTCGAGATTTAGCTAAAGAGATTTTCATAATAGCTGATCTAAAAACCTTGGATGTGGGCAAAGTGGAAGTTGATATTGCCTACGAATCCACAGCTGACGCTGTGGTCGCCTCCGGCTTGGCTGACCCAAAAACACTAAACAAGTTCATCTATGAAGCCCAGAGACTCGGCATTTATGCCTTCGTGGATATGATGTATGTAGAGAATCCTATAAGAAAGCTTCAGGAGCTGAAGGGGTTTCCAGACGTTGTGATAATTCATCGCGCAATAGATGTGGAAACAGGAAAAACTATAGGATTAGAACTTATTCCAAAATTGAGGAAAGCCTTTAAAGGCAAGCGTTTCTTAATCGGGGTTGCTGGTGGGATAATTCCCGAAACAGCTAGGGAAGCGCTGGAACAAGGTGCAGACATAATAGTTGTTGGGCGATACATCACTCAAGCGAAAGACATAGAGCGGGCGGTAAGAGAATTCCTGAAGTTGACACGGGAAATGCGGGAGGACGTAGACCTATATCGAGTGCATGTAGAATAGTGTTTGACTGAAATTATTGAAAGAAGTTTTATTCCCGATGTGGTCTTCTGTAAGAATTATGGAAAACGTCATTGGTTTCATGGTTTAAGCCAATTAGTTCCCCCTCTGGAATTAATAATCCTTAATAGAGAGAGATGCTGATTTCAATAGACACGGAAAGTTAAAAGGAGCATTTGTTGAGGAATGGCGAAATTCAAAGTTATCGTTTCCGACCCTCAAACAGGAAAATCTCAAAGTATAGAATTGGAAGAACATAAAGCTGTTCCACTTATAGGGAAAAAGATAGGCGAAACCATAGATGGCACAGCCCTTGGGCTACGTGGATATAAGCTTCTAATAACCGGAGGCACAGACAAAGATGGCTTTCCAATGCACCCTACAATTCACGGAGGAATACGCAAAAGCATCCTCCTAAAAAAGGGAGTCGGCTTTAACCCGAAACGTGAAGGACAAAGGAAAAGAAAAACGCTAAGAGGGAATGTAATAACCGAAGAAATAGTGCAAATAAACATGAAAATCCTAGAAAAACCGAAACAAACTATGAAGAAGAAAGAGGAAGCTGTTGAAGCTCGATCTGAAAAAGGAGAGGAGGAAGCTCAGCCTGAAAAAGCTTCCTAAACAACCTGAGATCAATATCGGCACAATTGGGCATGTCGATCATGGTAAAACAACTTTAGTACAAGCCCTAACCGGTGTTTGGGCAGCTCGCCACAGCGAAGAGCTAAAACGGGGAATCACAATAAAACTCGGATACGCCGATATGCCAGTATACAAGTGCCCAAAATGCACATCCCCGCAGAACTATTCTACAGAATCCTTCTGTCCCCACTGCGGAAATCCAACAGAGTTTCAACGAGCTATAAGTTTCGTGGACGCCCCTGGGCACGAGGCTCTTATGGCCACTATGCTTTCTGGGGCTGCAGTTATGGACGGCGCGTTACTTGTCATAGCAGCTGATGAGTTTTGCCCTCAGCCACAAACTCGAGAACATTTAGCGGCTATTCAAATAATGGGCCTTAAGAACATAGTTATTGTCCAAAACAAGATTGACATAGTAAATCGTGAACGAGCCCTACAAAGCTATAAGGAGATTAAAACGTTCGTAGCGGGGACAGTAGCTGAAGATGCTCCTATAATCCCTGTTTCAGCTCAACATAAAGTAAACACTGATGCTCTAATTGAAGCTATGGAAAGGTTCTTGCCAACTCCAAAAAGAGACCCAAGCAAACCTCCTTTAATGTACGTTGTTCGTTCCTTTGATATCAACAAACCTGGAACATCCATAGAACGGATATCAGGAGGCGTTATTGGTGGAACAATTTTGCAAGGTAAATTCAAAGTAGATGAGGAAATAGAAATTCGTCCAGGCCTTCGGGAACATAAGGAAGGAAAAACCGTTTATGAACCTATTTTTACTCATATCGTAAGTCTACATGTGGGCGGTCACAAGCTCAAGGAAGCAGAGTGCGGCGGTCTTGTGGGAGTTGGAACTCTATTGGATCCCTCATTAACAAAAGCTGATGGACTTACCGGGAACCTTGTCGGTAAACCAGGTATGCTTCCTCCCACTCTCTTCGAGTTAACCTTAGAGATGCACCTATTCGAACAAGCTGTGGGAACAAAGGAGCTCGTAGCGGTAGATAAACCACACAAAGGCGAAATGCTCCTCTTACATGTCGGAGTTTCAATAACCGTTGGGAGCGTAATTTCTGTTAAAGGTAAAACAGCAACGCTTAAGCTTTCACGTCCCGTATGCGCTCAAAAGGGGTCCAGAGCAGCTATAAGCCGCAAAATAGGAGGGCGTTGGCGCCTCATAGGTTATGGAATAATAGAATAGTCGGTTTACTTTATGAAAAGGAAGAAGTCAAAGAAAAAACCTTTAAGGATCATTATGGACACGAACGCCTTTTTTGTGCCTTTTCAGTTCAGATTGGATATTTTCGAAGAGTTGAAGAAACTTTTGGACAGAAATTTTGAACCAGTAGTTCTCCATCAAACGCTTAAAGAGTTGGAAAAGCTAGCTTCAAGTGGGCCTCCAAGAATATGTAGACAAGCAATGTCTGCGTTGAAGCTAGCTGAAAGATGCCGAGAAGTTAAGGTAACGCTTAACTTTCAAGGGTCCCATGACGATTTGGTCTTAAAAATAGCAAAAAAATGGAAATGTCCCGTGTTTACTAACGATAGCGTGCTTAGAAAGAGGTTAAGAGATATAAATGTGCCAGTTATTTATTTGAGGCAAAAAACGCGTCTGGAAATTGAAGGAAGCGTTTGAAATGTTCAAGCTTGTGACTTTAGAGGACACTATTCGTATCCCCCCAGAAAAGTTCGGGCAACCCATTGAATCCGTTGGTTATGAACAGTTAAAAATGAAATATGAAGGGTTGGTGGATGAGGAGTTAGGGTATGTGGTAGCTGTAATCGACATTAAAGTTAACCCTGTTGGAAAAATTATTCCTGGGGATGGTGCTACCTATCACAAGGTAACTTTTTCGCTTCTAACCTTTTATCCACAACTTCATGAGATAGTGGAGGGTGAAGTTGTGGAAATCGCCGAGTTCGGAGCTTTTGTTAGAATAGGTCCAGTTGATGCATTGCTTCATGTTTCTCAGCTTATGGATGATTTTATCACTTATGACGAAAAGCAGGGTATTCTCATGGGAAAGGAAACTAAACGAACGCTTATGACTGGCGATGCTGTCCGAGTTAGGATTACTGCTGCTTCTCTTGGGAGGGGCACTTCTGGAAAAATAGGTGTAACTGCTCGTCAACCCTTCCTGGGAAAACTTGAGTGGATTGAGAAAGAAATAGAGCAAATTACTCGTAAAGGGGAAGAGGAGGAAAAAGAAACTTGAAAAAGAAGAAAAACTAATGAAGGTGGCTAAAAATGACCGAGAAAGCTTGTCCTAAATGTCATTTAATATCTAACAAAAATGTTTGTCCTCAATGCAAGTCTTCCCCTTTGAGTGACGATTACACCGGACTCGTCATAATACTTGATCCAGAAAATTCCGCTATAGCCAAAGCAATGAAAATAAAAGAAAAGGGGCGCTACGCTTTACGGGTAAGATGATGGATGAAAATTCGGCGCTTGACTCCTTCTTTACGGAGGAAACTACAAAAACCTTGGGGCATACTCTTACGGGGCTCATCTGCTGAAATCATTAAAAAACTGGAATTATTGGTTCAAGAGCATAAACCATCCAAAATTATTTGTGTAGGCGATAGAGTTTCTGAAACCATGTTATTAGGCGGGTTTAACGTCCAACTTTTTATAATTGATGGTAAAATTATGCGGCAGTCAATAACTCTTCGCGAACTTCCTGCAGATGAAATTTTGCATGTAAAAAACCCTG
>MTLR01000048.1 GCA_002010925.1 Candidatus Bathyarchaeota archaeon JdFR-04 | reverse complement strand
TCCGGCGAAACTGAAGAAACGCTAAATGCACTCGTTGACGCTTTAAAAAAGAAATGTAAGGTTATTTGCATAAGTTCCGGAGGCACTTTAACTCGCTTTGCTGAAAAATTTGACTTACCCCTTCTCTGCGTTCCCTCTGGATTGGCTCCTCGCGCAGCTTTCCCCTACCTGTTTCTACCTATGCCTTTAACTCTCCAGAGAATGGGCGTGCTTCCTAACATGGAACCTGAAGTTGAAGAAGCAATCCAAACTTTAGAAAAGCTAAAGCTTGAAATTTCGCCTGAAACTCCTTTTGAGGAAAATTTGGCTAAGAAGCGTGCCTGGGAACTCCTTGGAGCCATTCCAGTAGTTTATGGCTTTCGATTTTATGGTGCTGTAGCCCAGAGATTCAAGACTCAATTCAACGAAAACAGTAAACTTCCGTGTAAATGTGAGGTTTTTCCAGAACTTAATCACAACGAAATAGTTGGCTGGGAGGCTCACCATGACTTAACTAAATTTTTCTCGGTGATTCTCCTCCGAGACGAAGCTGAACCCGCCGAGATAAAAGGGCGAATCGAAGCCACTAAAGAGCTGATAGTCAACAAAGTCAACAAAATTATAGAAGTGTGGGGGCATGGCAAATCTATACTAGCGAAGATGCTTTCAGCCACTTACATGGGTGACCTCATAAGCGTCTATCTGGCACTACTTCAAGGCATCGATCCAACGCCTGTGAAAACGATTACGTTGTTAAAACAGAGAATGGAGAAGGCTGGTTTTAGGGAGAAGGCCAAAAAAGAATTTCGCAAGATATCTGGGCAAGGCTAATCTTTGCCTTTAATAAAAGCTTGGAACATCCTTTCAGTCATTTCCTGCGGCATTGGCTGTGGTGGTTGTTTAAATGCGTAGGCGGAGATGCTTTGAATTGCTCCTTTCATTCCTCTTTGTAGAGCTATTTTTACTGCTCTTATAACGTCGAAAAGGGGGGAACCGGCGTTAGGCGAGTCCATGGTTGTGAGTCTTAAATCGATTTGCATTGGAACCTTGCAGAAGTGTATGCCTTTGATCCAAAAGTAGCTGTCTCGTTTATTTCCCAGAAAGTCAACGTAGTCCGTGGAGCCTGCCACAACCTCAGCTTCATAAGGCAAAACGTCACTAACTGAACGAGTTTTTACAATTCTCTTAACTTTTCGTGTCCGCTCTAAGGTATCAAGTGACTCGGTTCCTCCACCTACGTCTAACTGGTAGGTTTCAATTATTCGAACTCCATGCTCGGAAAGGAGCCTAAGCAACGTCTTGTGTAAGGTTGTCGCACCAACTTGGTCTATTAAGTCATCGCCAACAACTGGTAAACACGCTTCCTCGAATTTCCAAGCCCATAAGGCGTCGCTTGCGATGAAGACGGGCGTAGTGTTTATGAAGGCGCATCCCGCCTTTATTGCTTGGTCGGCATACCATTGGGAAGCCTTAACAGCACCGCTGGGAAGCAGATCAACCACAATCTCGGCATCGCACCGCATAAGAGTTTCGGCCACGTCAACATGTTCCTTCGGGCTGACCTTTACAACCCTCATTAAGGCTTGGCTAACCCCGTCTAAGACAGGTCCTTTTTGGACAGTCACATTTTGCCATGGAACTTCAACAAGTTTCGGAGTATTATTAGGCTGAGCAAATATTGCTTCGGATAAGTCACGTCCAACCTTTCTCTGATCTATGTCAAAGGCTGCTACTATCTGAATGTCTCTAGGGTGGAATCCGCCTAAAAATAAATGTCGTAGTCCGAGGCTATCCTCCGGAGTTTCTGCTTTTTCATAATAACATAAGCCTTGAACAAGAGCTGAAGCACAATTACCCACGCCCACAATTGCTATATTTATTTTGGACAATCTTCTCCTTCCTTGACGTTTACTTGAAACGTCCTTCTTGCTCAAAACATTTTCTGAAGAAAAACGGAGATATCCTATTAAGGCGGTAATGTTATGCTAATGCAATGGTTAAGGTGTAATTTATGCGCGAAAAAGCGTGGTTGGATATAACGGTTATCCGTTGCCCAGTCTGCGGAAGGTACTATGCAGAAGCATCTTGGTACGCAATAGAATTAGGCGCAGATGTTGAATGCGGCGAATGTGGCACGGAGTTTAACAGCAAAAAACATGTAACCGACCGCCTGATGCTAGAATTTCAAATAAGCAAGGAAGGAAAAATCCAAGAAACAGAAATAGTCAAACGTATCTCCCTTTAATTATTTAGGAAGAAAATCCTTTAAATCCTTTAAATCTTCCTACCATAAGAGGTTGAACAAGACTTGCCCCCCTCAAGAAAGCAAGACAAGTTCACTCTAATAAGCGAACTAGCTAAACGTCGAGGCTTTTTCTGGCCTTCCTTTGAAATATACGGTGGGGTAGGCGGCTTTG
The DNA here is from genome assembly GCA_002010925.1 of Candidatus Bathyarchaeota archaeon JdFR-04. GTDB lineage: Archaea > Thermoproteota > Bathyarchaeia > Bathyarchaeales > UBA233 > UBA233. Next base: position 11,879 of record MTLR01000048.1, on the reverse strand, counting down.
TAACTTACGGCCCACTAGGTGCTCTCTTGAAGAAACGTATAGAAGACAAGTTTCGAGATTTCTTTATCCGGAAATTCGGGTTCTTCGAAATCGAGTCTTCCGTAATAATGCCTGGAAAAGTGTTTGAGGCCTCGGGGCACGTTGATCACTTTAAGGAACCCATGGTGGAATGCTTGAAATGTAAACGTAAGTTCAGAGCTGACCATCTTCTCGAAGAATTTAGTGGAATGCCAAGCATGGAAACTGAAAAGCTTTCGCTTCAAGAAATAAAAACAAAAATCAAAAAGGACGATATTCGTTGTCCTGACTGTGGCGGCGAATTCGGTGCCCCCCGACACTTTTTAACAATGTTCACAACCACCATTGGCCCTTACTCAGACGCCGTAGGCTATGGAAGACCTGAAGCCGCGCAGGGGATCTTTGTTGAATTTAAACGACTCCATGAGCTTTCCAGAGAAAGGCTTCCATTCGGGGTCGTACAGATAGGACACGCTTTAAGGAACGAAATCTCCCCTAGGCAAGGTCTTATAAGGCTCAGGGAATTCACCATAATCGATTTGGAGTTTTTCTTTGATCCTGAAAATCCTGATTGCCCTTACATCAAGGATGTGGAAAACGAAACTTTACGTTTGCTCTTAGCCGAAACTAGGCTGAGGAACTCTGAGGAAATTGTTGAGTTCACTGTGAAGGAAACCTTAGAAAACGGTTACATTAAAGTGGACTGGCAAGCATTCTTCATGGTTTTAGCTAAAAAATTTATGGTTTCCCTTGGGGTTCCCCCTGAAAAGCAACGTTTCATTGAAAAGCTCGACTGGGAAAAAGCACATTATGCTATACAAAGCTTTGATCAGGAAGTATACCTTGACAGATGGGGATGGACGGAGGTTTCTGGGCATGCCTACAGAACTGATTACGATCTAAAGCAGCATATGAAGTTTAGCGGTGAAGAAATGCGAATTTTCAAACCGACAGAAAAGCCTGTTGAAAAGGAAGCTATTCAAGTGAAACCAATACGTTCCAAAATAGGGCCTATATTTAAAAATGACGCCGAAAAGGTTATAGAAGCGCTGTCTAAAGTTGACGCAAAAATTTTGGAGGAAAGATTAACAAGAAAAGGCTTCTACATGCTTGAGGGGTTCAAAATTCTACCGGAATATGTGGAGATAAAACGGCAGAAAATTGTTGAACATGGTAAACGATTTATTCCTCACGTTGTTGAGCCAAGTTTTGGTTCTGATAGGCTTGTCTATGTAACTCTTGAATATGCCTATCGTGTGAAGAAAAATCGGGTTGTTTTGAGCTTTCCGAGGGATGTTGCGCCTATCCAAATGGGAATTTATCCACTTGTCAGTCGGGACGGTTTGCCTGAAAAAGCTAAAGAGGTCTATTATATGCTTTTGGATGAAGGTTTTTACGTGGAATACGATGAATCCGGTTCTATTGGAAGAAGATACGCGAGGGCTGACGAAATAGGGGTTCCTCTAGGTATAACAATTGATTATCAAACTTTAGAAGATGGCACTGTAACCATTCGGGATCGCGATTCGTGGAAGCAAGTGCGAAACAAAGTTCAGATGCTTCCAGAGTTGTTACATAAGTATTTCCGGTATAAACTTGAGTTCGAAGAATTAGGTGAACCAGTTAAAACGTAAGAAAAGAGAGTTAAGCAATTCCGCATTTTTTTAGTAGGCGTTTCCAGCGTTTATCAATGATTCTCTGTAACTCTTCAATTACGTGTTCGTGTTCTAGAGTGAACAAGTGTCGGAACCGTCCTTGAATCTTTAGGTATTCTTTCACTGGCTTCTTCTTTTCTGGTTTTAGTGCTATTGCTTTGCTTGGTGGTGAAAGTTTGTATTCCTCATCTATGGCTTCCCACAATGGGAACATACAAGTTTCCACTATTATCCGAGAAATTTCTATACCCTTTTCCGACGGAAAACGCCATCCACGTGGGCATGGAGCAATAATATGCAAGAATGCGGGGCCTTCAACCTCTAGTCCTTTCCTAACTTTTGTTATGAGGTCTTTCCAGTAGTAGGGTGAAGCTGTTGCTACGTAAGGAATTTCATGTGCCACCATTATTTCAGCTATGGGCTTCTTGAACTGCGGCTTTCCAGGAATTAGTTTTCCAGCTGGCGAGGTGGTTGTCCATGCTCCGTGAGGGGTTCCTCCGCTTCTTTGGATTCCTGTGTTCATATATGCCTCATTGTCGTAGAGCACGTATAGAAAGTCGTGTCCTCTTTCAACGGCTCCCGATAATGCCTGAATTCCGATGTCATAGGTTCCACCGTCTCCAGCAAAAGCAATAACGTCCACATGCTCATTCTTTATCTTTCCTTTTCTCTGCAAGACTCTCAACGCAGCTTCGATTCCCGAAGCATTTGCGGCTGCATTCTCGAATGCTGTGTGAATCCATGGGATTTTCCAAGCGGTGTATGGGTAGATTGTTGAAGATACCTCTATGCATCCTGTGGCGTGAGTAGCTATTACTGGGCCTCTAGCTGCTTTTAGCACAAGTCTGTGGACGGTTGCTGGGACGCATCCGGCACAAGCACGATGTCCAGACATGAAGAGTTCAGGTTTTTCAGCTATTTCTTTTATTGTAAATTTCCATTCGCTCAAAATTTAAGCCTCCATTTTACTCTCTTAACCCTATAAACTGGACTTTTTTCTCAACACGGTTTGTTTCAAGGATTCTCTCTAGGTCTCTATAGATTTGGTTTATAAGTATATAGGACATGTCCCTTCCGCCTAGTCCATAAATGTAGTTTACTACATGTGGATGAACCGGGGCGTCATAGAGGATGTGCCGAATCTCATGGAATACTGGTCCGCCAAATCCTCCGAAGCTACATGCGCGATCCATAACGCCTACTGCCTTAACATTTTTCAAGGCTACCGTTATTTCCTTTACTGGTAGAGGTCTAAATGTTCGTATTCTTAGCAGTCCAGCTTTTATTCCCTTTGAGCGTAGTTCATCTACCACGGTCTTCACAGTTCCGGCTGTAGAGCCTAGGCAGATAGTTGCAATTTCAGCGTCTTCCAGATGATAAGTTTCTATCAATCCGTCACCATACTGTCTTCCACCAACGTTAGCGTATTCTCCGTGCACTTGTTTAATAATCTCCGAGGCCCGCCGCATAGCCTCCTCTTGTTGGCGTTTATGTTCAAAGTAGTAATCATAGAGATCTAACGGCCCAATTGTTATGGGGTTTTCAGGGGCGAGGCGGAAGGGAACGAGTTTTCCTTCGTGGTTTCTTACGAGCGGGAACTTTCTGTTTCCTAGAAATCCTTTTACAGTTTCATCGGGTAAAATCCTGACGTTTTCGAGCGTATGGCTTAAGAAGAATCCGTCTAGTCCAACCATAACTGGCAAAAGTATGTCGGGATGTTCAGCTATTCGAAAAGCTTGAATTATGGAGTCGTAGGCTTCTTGCGAATTTTCGGCGTATATCTGTATCCATCCGCTGTCTCGTTCTACCATCGTGTCCGAATGGTCGCAGTGAATGTTTATGGGCGCTGATAGCGCTCGGTTAGCAACCGCCATGACCACCGGTGCACGGCATCCCGAGGTCACGTAGAGTATTTCATGCATCAGCGCCAATCCAGCTGAAGCCGTGGCTGTGAAAGCCCGGGCTCCTACGGCAGCGGCTGTTAGACATGCTGTTAACGCACTGTGCTCAGATTCTACGCAGATAAATTCTGTGTCTACTTCACCGTTGTGAACGTATTCACTGAACTTTTCCACAATTATAGTTTGGGGAGTTATCGGGTAGGCTGCCACAACATCAACATCGGATTGTTTTACTGCGTAGGCTACTGCTTCATCTCCACTCATAGCGAGGACTTTCTGTTCCACTACTGTCATTCTTCCTTTTCCTCCTGTTCAAACACCATGGTAATAGCGTCCACGGGGCATTCATTGGCGCATATACCGCATCCCTTACAGAAGTTATAGTCAAATTCTATATCTCCCTTATCCGGGTTCCAGCTTATGGCGCTGTCTGGGCAGTAAATATAGCATAATAAACAACGGGTACACTTTTCTAAATCTCTCACGGGTTTGAAGGTTCTCCAGTCTCCTGTTTGATATTCTTCGCTGGGCATCCAACATACGCCTGCTATTGGAATTTCTTTCCATCCTTTAGGTTGAGGTTTCATTCGCTTCTTGCCTCCTCATAAGCTTGTTTTACAACCATAACGTTTCTCTCCGCAAGTTCGTGTGGAAACCTTTCTCTAACGACTTTTTCAACGCTTTGAAGATTCACAATAGATGTGGCCTTAATTAGAGCCCCTAGCATAGCCGTGTTGGTTATGGGTCTTCCCAAAATTTTTAGCGCAATCTCTGTTGCTGGAACAGTCCATATTTTTGCTTCTATATGCCCCAATGTTTTTCGAATTTCGGAGGGGCTCTCCTTAATGTTTAATATTATTGTTCCACTCTGTTTGATTCCCTCAGTTATTGGAACAGTTTTTAGAAGGGTTGGGTCTAAGACTACAACGGTATCCGGGTTGTAGACACTGCAGTGAAGAGTTATGGGTTTTTCGCTAACTCTTGTAAAAGCCCTTATTGGAGCGCCCATCCGTTCCGGTCCAAACTCTGGAAAAGATTGGATGTGCTTGCCTTCAAGAATAGCTGCTCTAGCTAAAAGCTCGCTTGCTGTCCAAGCTCCTTGTCCACCTCGTCCATGCCATCGGACTTCGATAATATGCTCCAAGCCTTATTTCCTCCGAATCTCCACATATTCTAACATCCCTTACATATACATGTTTCGAAATAAAGAAAAGGGATGAAAGAAATTCTCAGATGCAAAACAAAAATATCGCTATTTTTGATGCACAAAACACTGAATGATTTTAGGGCATATCAAGCACTCGTCTGGTATAGGAGCAGGGTCAGATAGACTCCTTAAGAAGCCAAAATAATGGGGACAGTTTTTCGGGGTTTTATTGTTTGAGGGCTTCGTCAATCTTCCCCCAGCATTTCTTACCGAAACGATTTTCATAAATTTCCCGCTTTCTACAACTATCTCAAGTTTCGATTTACAATGCGGGCAAGCATAGTAAGTCTGCCTAGGCAGGGAAAACCCGTCCATTAGCATTACTGGCTTCTCAAAGGGTTTTCCGCAGCTTGCATTAGGACATATTAGTTCTTTTCGTCGCAAATTGTTCATCTCTAGCTTTATGTTTCTCAAGCAATAGTATCAAGAATCTTAATATTTAATAAATATTTCTGCACATATACGCAACAAAAATACACATAAACGAAGAATTTAATTCCAAGGACTCCAAGTTAAAATTCGAAAGCCCCCGTAGCCTAGCTGGTTAAGGCGTCAGCCTTGTAAGCTGAAGATCCCGGGTTCGAATCCCGGCGGGGGCTCCAACTCCCTTTTTACCTCGAGAGTTTCAAACATTCGTACGTTCTCATTAAAACAACAAGGTTCGTTAGTATCGCCAAAACACTTAGGACGGCTAAAACCTGACCTAGGGCGCCTCCAATCATTATTAGGAAAAGACGGATATCCCTATTCGCGGCGTATCCAGAAAACCCGCTTTTAAAAATTATCCCAAATCTTGATTTCGCCTGTGCTCTGCTATAACTGACCATGAAAGAGCCAAATAAGGCTGCCAAAGCTATTGTTAAAATAACCCAGTTTTTATCTAATGTGTAAACATTGTATGTCATGCCCATTAAAATTGCTCCGTCTCCATATCTGTCAAGAATTGAATCAAAGAATCCGCCAAAAACCGAAGTCTTTCCAGTTAACAAAGCCAAATCCCCATCCACCCCGTCCAAAATAGAACTTAACTGTGCGAGAAGTCCACCTAGTAGGTTCTGGAAAACAAAAAAGCATATCCCTGACAAAACTGAAACCGCTAAACTCAGAACCGATATTTGGTTAGGTGTAACTTTTGTGTGATCAGCTAAAAAGCGTGCTAATGGCCGTGAAAACTTGCGGTTTATGCTCTGGGAAATTATGCCGTCCCACTCTTTGGGCAATTTTAACTGCTCCTTAAAACCTGTTCAGCTAAAACTATGTCGTCCCACGTGTCAATGTCCATCCAGAAGTTTCCGGAAACATCGCATGCCCACAACGGCACACCCACATTAATCATCTTTTTTACACATTGGGTAATGGTCAAAAAAGGATGTTTGGGTTTCATCAGGTTTATTATTTCGAATATTCTGTAGGTGAATAGGAAAACGCCTGTATCCACGGCATTCCATAATTTAATATTCTTGCCGATGTTTCTAACATATCCCTGAGTATCTACCAGAACTTTTGTTGCTTCGTCTATTCTAGACAGCTTATCGGGTTGTTTATCCACGCAGAGTAATGGTGCGTGATGCATGTTTTTCACGGCTTTCCTTATCATTTCCTCGCTTACTAAGTGGTCTGCCATTGTTAAAAGGAACTTTTCATTTTTGTCCAAAAGTTTCTCAGCTGTTTTTAGCGAAATGGCATTGCCTTTATTGTAAAAAGGGTTGTAGCAACATTGTATTCGCATGTTAAATCTTGCGCCGTTGCCTATATACTTGCGGAAGGCTTGTTCCATATAGCCTGTCACAATTATGCAGTTTTTTACTCCGGCTTTCCTTAAGGTATTCAAAACATGGTGGATTAGGGGTTTGTCACCGATTTGAATTAGGGGTTTAGGCTGCATGCTAGTTAACGGCAGTAGCCGTTTCCCGAGTCCAGCTGCGATTATTATTGCTTTTACCATTTTTAGCGTTCTCTTTTTCCTCGGATAAAGTCTTCAACCCATTGTCTGGCAATGTGGTCTGGCACTTGTTTCGGTGGGTGCTTGAAGGCATAGGCAGATATGCTGATAAGAGGCCCGCCTATTCCGCGGTCTAAGGCTAGTTTTACAGCTCTTATCACGTCGATGACCATACCTGCACTGTTTGGTGAGTCCTCCACTGAGAGTCTTAGGTCGATTACGACCGGGGTATCGCCGAATTTTCTGCCTTCTAGGCGTATGTGGCAGATCTTTGTGTCGTTGAGGAAGGGCACGTAGCCGCTTGGTCCTGCCCATGCCTCTACTTTGTATGGTACTAAGCTTGTGACTGCTTCCGTTTTGCTTATTTTCTTGGTTTCAAGTCGATTGTCATCAACCATGTTGAGGAAGTCAGTGTTTCCACCTACATTGAGTTGGTAAGTTTTAACTATTCGAACTCCTCGTGAGACTAAAGTGTGCACCAGCGCCCTGTGGATTATGGTTGCGCCCACTTGACTCTTCACGTCATCTCCGGCTATGGGTAGATTTTTCTCCTCGAACTTTCTGCTCCATTCGTTGTCTGATGCTACGAATTCGGGTATGCAGTTTACAAATGCACAGCCAGCATCTAAGCATGCTTGCGCATAGTATCGGGTAGCTTTGTAGCTTCCGACTGGGAGGAAGTTGATTAGCATATCAGCCCTTGTTTCTCTTAATACCTCATCGACATCTACGGGTTTAATAGTTTCCTCGTTGTAGGCTCTGAAGGGCTCTCGCATGTGAGGTGCGACGCTGTCAAAGATAGGTGCGGGCAGGACCTCTACGCCTATTCGTGGAACTTCGGCGAACTTAACGCATCCATTTGGCTTTATGAAAATGGCTTCAGCTAAGTCTCTACCTATTTTGTTACGGTTAACCTCGAAGGCTGCGACGAATTCTATGTCTTTTATGTGGTATCCTCCGAAATTTACGTGCATGAGTCCCGGAACGTGGTCGTCGTCATTTGCGTTCCTATAGTATTGCACGCCTTGAACTAGGGCGGAGGCGCAGTTTCCTATACCTGCTACAGCTACACGAATAGGCATAAATCTCCCTCCTCCCGAACTACAACAATAATATTGTTAGTCAGTTAGGGTAATTATTGTTGAAATTCAAATAGAGCAAAAATATTTTCCATAAAAACTTAAATATAAACTTTGCGGAAATGACGCTATCTCTTTATAATGTAAAACCAGCGTTGAAAATGTATCTATAACATATGTTTGGAAAGCGTTATCTCCCTAAATACGTCATCCTATTGAAGAATCTTATGAGGGTTCTCTTCTTCTCAATGGAAGAACTACGGTGTTCATTTCCTCATTTATTGCTCTATTATGTTTTCAGTGAGTTTATTCGTAATTTTATTCTGTAAAAATATTTGTAATACATATGCTGGCTTCATATGTTTTAAAAATTCAGAGTTTAGACACTTATTTGCGTGGCGGATTTGAGTTCACGGGTTCCAACGGGAATTGAAGGCTTGGATGCTTTAATTGAAGGTGGCTTCCTTAGAGGCGATGTTATTCTATTGGCGGGTGGAACAGGGAGTGGGAAAACGATTTTCTCAACTCAGTTCATTTACAACGGTGCCATTCAGTATGGTGAAAAGGGAGTATATGCAACTTTTGAAGAAGATGTAAAAACATTGAAACGTAACATGCTTAAACTTGGGTTTGACCTTGAAAAGTTGGAACGTGAAGGCTACATAAGGATCTTAGACTTAGAGGCTTTGAAAAGTGAAGGTTTAAGTGAGAACATTCGATTTATTTTGAGTACGTTAGAGGAGATAAATGGCAAAAGGCTAGTTATTGACTCGTTAACTGCCTTTCTTTCTGCTTGTGCAGAAAAGTTCGAGTATAGAATGCTTATGCACTTGTTTTATAGAATGTTAAAGTTAAAGGGCTACACAACTATTATGACCTGCAGTGTTCCCACGGGAGCCAAAGCTTTGGGGCTTGGGATAGAGGAGTTTATAGCGGACTCAGTTTTGTTTCTTGAAAACATAACGGAAGGCTTAGAATTAAAGATAAGGTTTTTGATACGGAAAATGCGTGGAACTAATCACAGCAGAAAATACCATAATGTTATTATAACTGACAAAGGCCTCCAAATTGTACCGTTCACCGCCTAGGTGTAAAGGATGATCAGTACGATTTTTGTTCTCGGCGCGATTTTTTTTGTTTTTATGGCTATGCAATTTCACCTTTTTCGTAGGTATCGTAAAACTGGAGCAGAACCGAGCCTTTATCTTGGCGTCACCTGCTTCCTTTGGGCGTTAGCCTCATTTTTCGGTATTTTAATATCCGTCACAACCAGCCTTAACATTTTATCTCTTACTATACTTTTTTATCGGGTGTCAACTACATCTGGACTTTTAGCATACGTGTTTCTTAACCTCTTTGCAATCGCCATGTTAAAATCTTATGGAAAGAAAAGAAAAATTTGGATCGTACTCATCCCTTTCTTTATTGTAATTCTTATCATCTGGGTTTTTGATCCTGTAGTTGAAGGAATAGTTCGCGGGACAACAGAATTTACCTTAACAAGTCTGTATAAAAACCCTAAAGGCTTGCCATTAATAGAGGCGATACTTGTTTCAATGGTTGTGATAGCAATTTATCCAGTTTATCTCCTATTTCAGATATCAAAAGCTACTAAAGATCCTGTAGTTAAACTAAAATCGCTTTTGATGGGAATTGGCATGTTTATAGGAACAATGGCTTATGCCGTAGAAGTGACGAGTGCCGTTTCTTATCATTTCATGCCCATTTACAGACCCATGATATTTGTGGGGGCGTTCTTATTGTATTTTGGCTATATGATGCCAAAGTCTATACAAAGGAAGCTCTCATCCCGTGTACCGATTAATGTGGAATTAGTTGATTCCTTCATTGAAGAGTTCTTTCGATATCAGGTTACGCCAAATATGGAGATCAGGTCGAATGTTTTTTCAGAAAGTATAGGACTAACCCATGAGCAGCTACGTGGTCGAAAATTCGTTCTTGAATTCGATCCATCATCTCATTACGAGAAGTTGATTCAAGACTTTATAACTGAAGCTTTAGTCAATGGTGAGCCGATAGTGGTGTTTACCAGAAAGGGCAGTCCTGTTTACGCACATCTACGTAAGCAGAAGGGTGTAAAGTTTTTCTGTATGTCCCAACAGATTTCGGGCCCACAGATTTTTTCTGAAACTGAAGTTCATTTGCCCTTGAATAATACCCCTTTGATTCTAAATGTTTTTGACAAATTGTTAAGATCCCATCCGGAACAAAGGGTAAATCTGGTTTTCGATAGTTTGTCTGATTTATTGTTGTCTGTGGGTTTTGAAAAAACATACAAGTTCATGATGTCTGCTACTGAGATACTTGCATCAGCAATTGTGACAGCTGTTTTTTTGCTAAACCGTTATGCACATGATGCCGAGGTGAAGTCCAGTTTAATCGGTCTGTTTGGTGATCAAATATCGTTTGGAAAAAATGGAATAGAAGCTATTAAGCTATCTGAAGAGAGGGTTATAGGGATAGAAAGCCATCAAGAGGGATCGGTCTACGTTGAAAGGGCGAAAAGAACATTTTGAAAGAGTTTTTATGGAAGCAGTTGATGAAGGCTTAAAAGTTATTGGCGAAAGCGGTAAACAAATGTTTTTCTTCAACCTAGAAAGGACCTACTCGATCAAGAAGCAGGATATACCAAGAAAGCCAGAAATCTTCGCTAAGGGGTTAGAGAAAATATTTGGTGCGGGTGCCTCAGTGATCGAGAAACTTATTCTAGAAACCCTATACTCTAGACTAGGTTTAAAGTACGAAGAAAAGGAACACTATACATTTGTGGACTATTTAAAAGAAATTCAAGAAAAACAACAAACGTCTTTTAGCAGTTTCTCAAAAAGCTAGTTTTCTAGAAAAAAGTAGGATAGGTTTTCTAACGAATCAGCTTGAGCTAAATTCATGCCAATACTAATGCCACGCGATTATTTCTTTTACTTTAAAAGTTTTATACTTGATTAAAGGTTTGAGTTTCCATAATGAAATTTATTGCCATAGGTAGTTACTGAAAGATGAGTCAGAAATGAATCGGAACGAATTAAGAAGTAGAGAAATTTGGGACAGCATATACAAAAAGGAGAAGAGAAGGGTTGAAAGCACACTTCAAGTAGACAATGAAATTCCTCGTATAACAGAACTGTTTAAAGAACGTAATGTAAGGCGAGTTTTAGATTTAGGGTGTGGTGCAGGAAGGCACTTAGTTTATCTGGCGCAGAAAGACTTCGATGCGTATGGAATAGATATTTCTAGGGAAGCAATAAAGAAAGCGAAACTACGATTAAACAAGCTGGGCTTTTCAGCCAATCTTAAAGTAGGTTCAATGACCTCATTGCCTTATCGAGATAATTTCTTCGACGCTTTAATCAGCACTACAACAATACACCATGGAATGATTCAGCAAATAAAAAAGACAATTAGAGAAATTGAAAGAGTAATGAAGCCAGCTGGTTTAATTTTTATAACAGTGCCTAAAAAACGATCAAAGAAAAAAATACCGAAAGAAAGATTATTTGGAATAAAATTTATTGCTCCTAGGGCCTTCATCATATTAGGCGGAGAAGAAAAAGGTTTGCCCCATTATCAATTCAACAAAGACCTACTAAGAAAGAACTTCAAAAACTTCAAAATAATTAAATTATGGGTAAATGATAAAGGCTCCTACTGTTTCCTTGGAGAGCTGAAAAACAAAGTTAGAAAATTCTACTTGTTTCTTTGAAGACATAGATACCAAATTTGCGTCAGGCATCTTCAGAGAACTGTAATGGTGACGGGAAATATTTAGCGAAAAACTCGAAAGAAGGCTTATCTAAGCATTTCAAAATGGTGCTCCGGCCGGGATTCGAACCCGGGTCTCCGGCTCGAAAGGCCGGAATACTTGACCGGACTATATTCGGCAGAGAGTTTTTCTCTTCTACCGGAGCTTACCGGAGCATTATTGGATTTGTAAAAGTCGTCGAATAAACGTTTCTATGGTTATCAAGCTAAAGGTTTATGGTATGAGGGCTGTCTTTAGACATTTTTCCAGTGAAGCGAGTATTGTTTGAGCGTTGTTTAGTGTAGGTGCATAATAGG
>MTLR01000099.1 GCA_002010925.1 Candidatus Bathyarchaeota archaeon JdFR-04 | reverse complement strand
TTCATGGGGGCTNTTCNCCGTTCAGAAGCTAAAACTTGTATATTGTAATAATAATTTTAAATGCTACTGACGCGATTGAAGAGTTTAAATGGAGGGTTATAGTGTTTGGGTAGGCTTAACATGGCTATTTGGGTCCTTCCCGTATTGGGGGTTCTTGACATTTTCACTACTTTTCATATCGCAAACTTGGGTTACTCCATAGAAAAGTATGAAGTTGGACTTTTCGCAGGTTACTTTGCGAGGATGGGGCTGTTGCACTATTATGTTCCTCTATACATACTCATTCTCTTTGCTTTCTCCTTTATTTTATGGACGATAAAAAATTCTTTAGATCCTAACTCTGGCATCGATAGGTTCCTTTTTGGAGTTTTGATTTTCGTGTTGTGTTTTGTTTATGGAAAACTGTCTATGGTTATAGCCTCAAATATACTGTTGCCTAATTACTTGCAGGGCCGTCTTTTCCTTCCTAAAGGACTGGTAGAAGTTTTTGTTTTTATTGCCTCCGTTTTTCAGATAGCTTGGTTTATTAAGGATGATTTTGTAGGGTTCTATCAAGTTGAAGAACTTGAAGAAGGAGAATTGGAATAGGTTGGATTGGGCAAGGTTTTCTCAAGAGCTGGAGGCATATCTTAGCCAGCTTTTTGGTGATTCAGTAAAGATTAGTAAAGTCAGGCCTCTAGGCGCTGGCGAAAAAGAAACGATTCGAGAGGGCTTAAAAGGTTTTGGCTACGGTGTTCCATACTTCATCGAATTTGTGGTCAACGGTAAAACTCATCGCGTGATTTTGGAAACCATGCGTAGGGAAGGGTTTGGGCATGACCATTTTTCTGACAGAGCGGGGATACTGCTCTGGCAGCACTCTTGTTTTAATATTCTACCGAAACACGTGAAATCTCTGGATGTGGGTTGCTTTACTGTTGATGGGAAACTTAAATCAGTTGGTAATTGTGAAGAATTTTTTATATTAACTGAATATGTTAGCGGACAACTTTACTATTACGATTTGGACAGAATTAGGGATACAGGTGAATATACCTCTTTAGACTATGAGCGTTGTTTGGCTCTATCAAACTATCTAGTAGAAATTCATTCAAAGAAGCGTGATGCTCCTTGGCTCTACGTTCGAAGAATACGCGATCTTATCGGGCATGGCGAATGCATTATGGGTATAATTGACAATTATCCTCGTGACTTAAGCTATGTCACAGAAACGGACTTCGTTGAAATCGAAAAGAAATGTGTTGAATGGCGTTGGCGATTGAAAAAGAAGGTTCATCGTCTTTCTCAAGTACACGGAGACTATCACCCGTGGAACATTATGTTCCACAGAGGGACAAGTTTCACACTGCTCGACCGTAGCCGCGGAGAATGGGGCGAACCAGCAGACGACTTGACAGCCTTAACAGTAAACTATATCTTTTACTCGCTACAAAAACACGGCAAACTCGCAGGAGTTTTCCAGAAGCTTTTCAATTCTTTCTGGGGCAATTATCTGAATAAGACCCATGATGAGGAAATTCTAGAGGTTGTTCAGCCTTTCTACGCTTGGAGAGCCCTCGTTATAGCTTCACCGGTGTGGTATCCCCACATACCTTTAGAAGTCCGTCGTAAACTGTTCAACTTCATCAAAAATGTTCTCCAGACCGAAAAATTTGAGCTGGAAAAGGTAAACAGTTACCTTGAAGCATAAAACTGGAGCACTTCGTGGTTAGCTATGCCCACGGAGAAGGGATGGTGTGTTTGGGTTACTGGTTTACCCGGGAGCGGCAAGTCAACCATAGCCTCTGAATTACTTCGAATACTTGAACGACATAATATCCAAGCACAAATTTTATCTTCAGACGAATTACGCCGGGCTATGACACCGAATCCTACTTACTCCCTCGAAGAACGCAACAATGTTTACTCCACTCTAGTTTTTATAGCGAAACTCTTGACTGAAAACGGGGTAAACACCATAATAGATGCGACTGGAAATTTGAGACGATATCGCAAAAAAGCTCGAAATCAGATTCCTCGCTTTCTAGAAGCCTACGTGAAATGTCCCCTCAAAGTTTGCATCCAACGCGAATCAAAACGGGGAAAAACTTTCTATGCTCCAAAAAAAATCTATGATAAAGCCCTAAGAGGCGAAGCGCCGACAGTTCCCGGAGTAGGCGTTCCCTATGAAGAGCCTTTACATCCAGAAATAATCGTTAACTCATCAACCCAAACACCTGAAGAATGTGCTCAAAGAATATTCGAAAAGATACTTGAGAAATTTATGCGTAAAAGATTTTAATGTTCAGCTGTTCTTTTATTTGTGTGAAAAATTTTGGGCGTTAACCTTCGCGATCTTGTGCCAAAAACAACGGTTTCCCTCACAGATTTAAGTGGTAAGTCCATAGCCATTGATGCTTATAACGCTCTATATCAATTCCTTGCTATAATCCGACAGCCAGATGGAACCCCGCTTAAAGACCGTACAGGAAGAATAACAAGTCATCTAAGCGGACTTTTGTATCGAACCAGCAACCTTGTGGAATTAGGAATAAAACCCATTTATGTATTTGATGGAATTCCACCAACATTAAAGGAAGCGGAAATTAAACGACGAATGCAAATAAAGGAAGAAGCTTTAATAAAATATGAGCATGCCATAAAAGAAGGACGGATAGAAGAAGCGCGGATGTATGCCCAAGCAACTTCAAGGCTAAAAGACGATATGGTGAAGGATGCCAAACACTTGTTAACTGCACTTGGGGTTCCTTGGATACAAGCACCAAGTGAGGGAGAGGCTCAAGCTGCTCATTTAGTGAAACGTGGAGACGCTGACTTCTGCGCCAGCCAAGATTACGATAGTCTGCTCTTCGGAGCCCCTCGCCTTGTAAGAAACGTGACTATAAGTGGAAGAAGAAAGCTTCCACGAAAAAACGTCTACATAGAAGTAGTTCCAGAAATAGTTGAACTTGAAAAAGTGTTAAAGGAACTTGAGATAACCTATGAGCAACTCGTTGATGTCGGGATTCTTGTTGGAACAGACTTTAATCCCCAAGGAGTAAAAGGAATAGGGCCCAAAACCGCCTTAAAACTTGTAAAGGAATACGGAACCCTCGAAAATCTTTTGCCACATCTAGAAATCGCTCAGTTTCCAGTTGAGCCACGAAAAATCAAAGAAATTTTCTTGAATCCAAAAGTAACGGATAACTACCAAATTGAATGGAACCCACCGGATACAGAGGCAGTGATCGACTTTATTTGTAGAGAACGAGACTTCTCCGAGGACCGTGTAAAGAAAGCTATAGAAAAAATTTTAAAAGGCATCAAAGAACGTAAGGAAAAAACAACCTTGGAAAGGTGGTTTGGTTAAACCTTAAAGCCGTATTTTCCAGTTAAAGGTACGAATGCTACTCCACCCAAGTTTTCCCTTTTTAGCTTCCCATCTCGAAATTTAGTTATTCTCACGAGCGACTGAAAAAAGCTTGTCCCGCCTACCGGTATAACTAAGATTCCGTTAATCTTCAATTGCTCAATAAGTGGCTCTGGAACTTCAGGCGCTGCCGCCGTCACAACAATCCTATCATAAGGAGCTTTCTCAGGAAATCCGAGAGAACCATCACCAGCAATCGTTGTAACTCTATCACCATATCCGACTCGCATAACATTTCTTCTGGCGAAATCAGCAAGTTCTTTAACGATTTCGATTGTATAGACATGTCCCCATTCGCTTCGGGGATTTTCACTAGGCGCTACCACTTCAGCTATGGTACACGCATGCCATCCGGAACCAGCGCCTACTTCAAGAACTCGTTGTCCCACTTCCAGTTTTAAGGCTTCATTCATTATAGCAACCATGTTTCGCCCAACACAGCTTTGGCTGTGTTGTGTGGCGCGGAAACGGTCTGTCCATACCCTATTGGAAGTGGAGTGTCTGTACACGCGTGAGGCTTAACATTTTCCGGGATAAATTTTGCCCGCGGGACCTTTCGGAATGCCTTAATGATCGCTGGCGAGCGTAAAACTCCTTCTCTTATGAGATTTTGAACAAGCTTTTCCCAGTCGTTTTTTTCCAAACTGGACACCTCTTAGTATAAGTTGTCCAGCTATGTCTTAATGATTACGTTTCAAAAACCTATTTGACTGTAACGGATTTTGCAAGGTTCCGCGGTTTATCCGGGTCGTGGCTTCTCTCAACAGCCATATAATAAGCAAAGAGCTGTAGCGGAATCACGTAAGGAATAGGCGATAAGATGTCTGGAATACCCTTATCAACCTCTATGAAATCCTCAGCCAAGTTCTTGATTTCTTCATCCCCTTCTTCAATTATGGCTATTATGGATGCTCCCCGAGCCTTCATCTCCATAATGTTTCCGATAACTGCTTTCCGCGTTTCATCTGGCGGGCAAACAAACACTACTGGAAAGCCGGGTTCCACAAGACTTATCGGTCCATGTTTGCTTTCGCCGGCTGGATAAGCTATTGCTGGGACGTATGCTATTTCCATAAGTTTCAATCGTCCCTCTAACGCTGTTGCTGTGCTTATGCCTCTGCCTAAAAAGAAGAATTCCCGTTTGTCTTTGTATTTTCTTGCTAACTGCTTAATCTTATCTTCTTGTTTGACTATGACATTTTCCACTATATTAGGTATCTGCTCCAGTTTTTCCTCTAGAAAATCAATTTCATCCTGCGAAACTTTGCCTCGTTTTTTTGCCAATCTAAGGGCTAGTTGCGCCAATACGCACAACTGGGCTGTGAAGGTTTTGGTAGCTGCTACACCTATTTCCGGCCCGGACTGTTGACATATATAAACGCGGGAAACCCGTGTTAATGTAGAGCCGATAACGTTTGTCAATCCTAATATTGTAGCGGCTCTATGTCTTGCGGCTTCCACAGCAGCAAGTGTATCTGCGGTTTCGCCTGATTGGCTAACAGCTAGGATTGTGCTTTCGATATTTACGGATTTGCCGTGTTGCTCAGCGAATTCTGAAGCTATTATAGGATAGGTTGCCCTGTAGGCAAGTTTAGAAAACATGTAGGAAGCCGCTAAACATGCGTGGTATGAGGTTCCACATGCGACAAGGAAGACTTCTTTAGCTCTATCTAGGAAGGTGGTCATTAACTCTAAATAATGTTCTTGTAGCCTCAAAGTGTTTCGAAGAGCTAAAGGTTGCTCATGAATCTCTTTGAGCATGAAGTGGGGATAACCCCGCTTTTCAGCCATCTCCGGTGTCCAATCAATTATCTTTGGCTCGCGTTTTACAAGACGTAGGTCTGCGATCTTCTGTATTTCATAACCATCATTTGTTATTATTACGAGTTCCCCATCTTCAATAACCACTGCCTTATTGGTTAACGGGAGAAATGCTGGTATATCTGAAGCACAGTAGACGGCGTTTTCCCCCACTCCGACGACTAGTGGACTCTCGTTTCGGGCACAAATAATTTTGTCCGGCTCCAGAGTTGAGATAACAGCTATGGCGTAAGAACCCTCAAGCGCTTTCAAGGCTTCAGCAACGGCTTCTACTAATGTTAGGTTTTGCTGTTTAACAAGTTCTTCAATAAGATGCACTATGACTTCCGTATCTGTCTTTGATCGGAAAACATGTCCTTTATCCTCTAGTTCCTTCTTTACGAGAGCATAATTCTCGATTATTCCATTGTGAACCACGGCTATTTGTTCTTCGCAGTCTATGTGTGGATGTGCGTTAACCTGTAAGGGGGCGCCGTGAGTAGCCCATCTGGTATGTCCTATTCCTAGGTTTCCCGGTAAGTCATCTAAATTTAGTTTTTCATGCACCTCATCGATTTTGCCAGAATCCTTTTTTATGAAAAGTTTTCCTTCACTTAGTGTAGCCTCTCCGACCGAATCGTATCCTCTATACTCGAGGCGTTTCAATGCTGCATGTATAACTTTAGCAGCATTCCCCTGTTTTGAGGCGCAACCGAAGATTCCGCACATTTATTATCCCTTTCTGAAAGCTTCTAAGCCTTAAAGCGTGCTAATTTGAATTGTTTAGTTGTGTATAAGGTTTTTTAAGATGCTGATTTAAGCTCTAAAAACTTTTTATTAGAGCTTTTTGCAAAGTCTCTGTTCGAGTATTTGGAGGTATTATAAAGATTTTTATAATGGAAACAGAACTCTCCCGTTGGGAGTAACCAATAGATGAAAAAGAAGTTTCTCTTACATCTAGAAAGGAACCGCCAAAAGGTAAAGGACATACTTATTCTTGACAATCCGAAAAAATTAAAACTAATCTTAAACCCCACGTCTTGGCAAATCTTAACCTTACTCGTCGAAAAGGAAAGATACCCAATGGAAATAGCTAGAGAATTAGGTATTCATGAACAGAAAGTTTACTATCACATACGAAAACTGGTCAACGCTGGAGCTATAAAGCTCGTTAAGGAAGAACCAAAAAAGGGGGCCATAGCCAAATACTATCGCGCTGTTTCCCCAGCGTTCGGCATAGAATTTCCGAAAGAGTACCGCGAAATCCAAAAACCATCAATTATCTACTTGGATGAAAAGCTTAGAAATTTTTTCAGCGACTTTATAAACCAAAAAATGACGTTCTCTGGTAAGGTAATCGTCGGAAGTCCAATTCCGCATGGCCCCTTCAAAACAAGTGCTAGGGACGGGCATTACGCCGCACACCTAACTTTCTTCTTGGGGCAATTCTGTAAACTTCCAGAAGATTTTGTAATTAAGCTGGATGTGGACGTGAAAGCTGAAAAAGAGGAAAAGAACAATCTAGTATTGGTGGGCGGTCCAGGAACCAACCTTCTCACCCAAGAGATTAATGATTACCTCCCAATTCGATTTAACATGAAACCTTCAGAGCACGGTTTTCTCTTCGGCGGGCTCATTTCTGACAAAACAGGAAATGTTTATACTGCTGACACTGTTGGATTAATTGCGAAAATCCCCAACCCTTGGGATAGGGATAAACGTATAGTAGTTCTAGCGGGCAATAAGGCTGTAGGAACCAAAGCCTGCGTTTTGGCCATTACAAAATTCTGGAGGAAAACTCTCCGCAAGTATGGTGAAGACAAGTCCTTTGCAACAGTTATCCAAGGTTTCGACTTGAACGGAGACGGGAAAGTAGACTCGATAGATGTTCTTGAATAGAAGTGATTTCCTTTGTTCCAGTTAAAAGCTTTGAAGAGGATAACCGAAACTATAACCGCTTACGGGCATCCTAATATTTTAGCAACCCATGAAACAACCCTTGAAATCACAAAACACTTTGAGCTAACCCGACGTGGAAACTGCATAGTTGCCGTAAAAGCTAACAAAGCTTTAGCCGACTTAGCCCCGAAATTCAAAGAAGCAGCAAAAAACGAGAATGCAAAAATCCTAATAACAATTAAAGCTGATGGGCTATACGAAACAATCTGTGCTTATGGAAATCCAAAACTAACTTTAACACATAAAACTGACATAGTCATCCGCAGGAGTAACTATGTATGCCCCCGAACCCTAGCTATAAAAGCAAATAAAGCCGCAAGAGATCTGCAAAGAAAACTTATACAGAAACTCCGAAATCCCGATCAGAAAGTACAGATAATTTNGGCCATAGATTTTGGCGGGCATGCTTGAAGTTGAACCTTGGACTTATAGTGTCGTTTGGTAGCTCTCGGTTGGGTGAGTCAGGTTAGGATTTGAATATTTACGGAATCCGGTTTCCCTCAACCCAGCAAAAATAGACGAAATCAGGGAAATAATAGAGTATTCGTTTCACTTCTTGAACTTTAGACCAGTATGGCTATCCGACTTGGTTCAAAGAACACTAAAAGCAATAGACGAAATCCTCACAAAAATCGTGTGCAGAGAGAACAAAGAGATTGTAACGCTCATGTAAACGGAGCTTTAATGTTGATTGTTAGCGGAGGTGCGCACGCACACGCGTACACACAAACTACAACGCAAAGATAGAAGATTTTTCCGTAATCTTTATTTTTTTTTGGAACGAATCATTTCGGGTTCAGGAGAAAGAATTGAATTGTTGAGTAAAACTGTTTCTGGAATAGTTTTGGTGTTGCTTTTAACCGGCATGTCAACCATTGCATTCAACGTTCAACCAGCCAGTGGCACGTGGACCGGAACAGTTTACATACGTGCTGACGGAAGCATAGATCCGCCTGACGCGCCAATAATAACCTATGACTATGTAACGTATACGTTAACAGACAACATTACGAGCACTGCTGATGGAATTGTTGTGGAAAGGGACAATATAGTAATTGTTGGGGAAGGATATACCGTTAATGGTACAGGTGAGTATTCCTATAAAGGGATGGACCTCTCAAACAGGGTAAATGTAACAATCCAAAACATAAACATCCAAAACTTCTACTATGGCATCCGGCTCTATGGTTCCTTCTACAACAGCATATTTGGAAACAACATAGCAAACAACGGTTATGGCATTTGCCTCGGCTATTCCTCTAACGACAACAGCATATTTGGAAACAACATAGCAAATAACAGCCTTGGCATCTACCTCACCGGTTCCTCTAATAATGTTATCTATCATAACAACTTTGTGGATAATGCCCGGCAAGTCTATTCTTGGGAATCAGTAAACGTTTGGGATGATGGTGCTTACGGAAACTATTGGAGCGACTACGAGGAAATATACCCTGATGCTCAAGAGCTGGATGGTTCAGGCGTATGGGACACACCATATGCGATTGATGCAGCCAATCGAGACAACTATCCGCTTGTGAATCCTTGGGCTCCTCCTGATGTGGCTGTATTTGATGTTTTGCCCTTAGTCACAGAAGCCTATGCTGGACAGTTCGTCAACATCACTGTTATCGTTGGGAATAAGCAAACAACTGCTGAAACCTTTAAAGTTACTGTTTACTATGACAACTCCCCCATAGGAACTCAAAAGGTTGTTAATTTAGGTCCTCGAGAAAACATAACCCTGGTCTTTGTGTGGGACACTATTGACGTAACACCTGGCAACTACACCATTAAAGCTGAAGCATCCACACTTCCAGGCGAAAAAGAAACAGAAGACAACACCATGACAAGCCCGATTACAATAAAAATCAAAATGTTAGGCGATGTTAACGACGACAAAAAGATAGACATACAAGACATAGCTATGACTGCTTTAGCCTTCGGCTCTCATCCTGAACATCCAAGATGGAACAGTCAAGCCGACATAAACCAAGACGGCAAAGTAGACATAAGAGACCTCACGCTCATAGCCATAAACTTCGGAAAAACCTACCCCTAAACAATCAACCGTAATTCGATATAAAGGACCCTATCAGAACCAAGATGGAAGCAACCAGCAGATAACAGACCATAGAGTAATCTCAGACCCAAACTTCACCTACAACCACAGCACCCAAACGGTCACCATGAAGACTTTTTCTGTTCTTTTTGACGATTTCTTAAAGAGGAGTCTATTAAAGGCGGATTTCAGAATTTCCTTTTCTGCCTTTAAAATTGTTGTTGGTGTTGATTTGCCCATACTTCAGAAAACTGGTGGTGGAAAAGCTCAGGGTTTGGGGCGTTGCGGGCCGTCAAAAGTTGAACTTTGTTTTACTTTAAAATTCATGAGTATGAGTTCGGTTCGTTTCAGCCTTTATTTGTTCTTGCGTTGGCTGGTTATGCAGAAGCTCCAACACGATACTTCTTTGACTTCTTTACGCCAGTCAGGGTATAACTTCTCTACTAATGGATGGGGATAGCTTATGCATGCTCTGCCTTTGATGTTGTGCAAAGGTACAGCTAAGTCCTTATGGTTCCGGATTGAAAAGCCACCTGCGTAGTACTTTACGGTTCCGATGTAGGGGCGGGGCGCAGTAGAAAAGGTCTGGGGCGAGTCGTAGGTTTTTATGACTTGGCGGAAGTCCCGGTTCTCGAGCTGAACCTCCCGGAGACGGTTAGAAACTTCCAGTATGCGAGCGCTCAAAAAACCTGTAGGGTATTCAGCTTTTCGAGGGCTTTTTTGGCTATTTCCGCCATGAACTCGCTAAACTTGCCTGTGAGGTAGTACTCCAACGAGAGCCTGGTCCAAAAAAGCCCGAAAACATAACCTAAACCTCTCAAAAATCATGGAAAACGCCCTAACCTCAGTTTTAGACTACATAGAAAAAGAAAACACCGAAAAAGGCCTCATCGGCGGAGTTTCACTCACGGAAAAGGTTGCATGGCGGGCCCGCCGGGAGTTGAACCCGGGACCTACGGGTTCGAACCGGCCCTTCAAGGCAACCTCCGGTTCACCGAGCAAGATTGCGATTTAACCGGGTTCTACGAGTTTCTCCTGGTTGATGACCAGAAAAGCGAGGTTACAGCCAGGAATTATCGTAGTTTAATTAAGCGTTTTCTATTGAGGGTTAAGAGGCCTATAACTGTGGATTCCATACGTGCCTATTTGAAGTGGGTTAAAGAGAACTGCAGTAGAGACCATTATGCCCTAACACTTTCAGCTTTAAGGGCTTACTTCGCTCGATATAAGCAGGCTCCATGGCTTGTTTCCTCTTTCAAGTTTCCACCTAAAACATTTTACCCCAAGACTATTCCGTCAAAGGAAGATTTGAGAAGGTTCTATGAAGCTTTGCCCTCGGTTAGGATGAAAGCCTACTTTCTCATAACAGCCTCAAGCGGGCTGCGTAAAGGCGAGGTTTTAGGGTTAAGCGTTGAGGATGTAGACTTCAGTAAGCGTATGCTAACGCCTCACAACCATAAGGGCACGACAAAACGAACTTGGATTTCATTTTACAATGCTGAAGCAGAGGAGGCTTTAAGGCGTTTTCGTAGGTCCTTAACAACGAGGCAGAGGAAATCCTCTAAGCTTATTCCAATAAGCAGTAGAGACTTCAAAGCAGAGTGGAGAACAGCCCAGCAGAGGACAGGGCTTAAATTAACCTCTAAGAGCCTGCGCGACTGGTTCGCCGAGGAAATGGGTAGGCTGGGAGTTCCGGACCGCTATATAGATGCCTTCCAAGGGCGAACTCCAACCTCAGTTTTAGCCCGCTACTACACGGATTACAACCCGGATAAACTTAAGGAAATCTATGATAAGGCAAACCTCAAAATCCTAAAATAGCTCAAAGCCTCAGCCACTTTTCCGCTGGAAAGGCTGGAGATCCCACGTGTCTTGAAGGCTGAAACCGGAAAAATACATGGAAAATGGATGGGGGGAGGGGGCCTCCAATTTACGCAGCGTCTGACCCGTAAATTGAACATTCCCCGTTACGGCTGTTGTATAAGCGAACTGTATAAACAGTTTGTATAAACAGAGGGGTGGGGGGGATGGAAGCCAACGCTAAGCCGAAGCGTGAATCTTCCGCTGAAGAGGCAGCCTTAGGGCTTCCACCGCTATGCTACCCAAACTGGGGAGAGCAGAACCGCTTCTACCGGGACGGCTTCTACTATCCTAAACGCGGAAAACCCCGCCAACGATGGCTATGTAGAAGCTGTTTTTGCCGTTTCAGCCAGCCGCGCAGATGTCTTACAGTGCTTTCGGACATACCTAACCTTTCTGCCAGCTGTGAATTAGTTATGTTGGAATCTGTCTTCATTATTCCCAGCAGTTTAGCTCTAATTTCCCTTCCTCGATTTTTCATCAGTCAAAAACCCCGAGGGGAGAAGTATTCCGAATGTATATAAGGACCTGCCGTGTTGCTGGAGAATTAATCTTCCATAGGCTCTGGTTCCTCGACCATTCCCCACCAATATCCATGTAGGCCTCTTCTTCACGTCATCTTCGATCAGTTCCTGTTTTTCCCGTTTGAACCATGACCCTATGAAAACTATCTGCTCACACATGAAGTTTACTTCGTAAATTGGTGGTGGAAAATACACAAATGTTTTCCTATTGTTTTGCAAAGCGTCTAAAATTCTATTTACCTTCTTCAACCTCTCCTCTAACTCTGTTTTTACCGCTTTGTAAAACATTATCAAGGAGTTTTTGCTATCGCCGACTGGCGGGTCAAGTGTGAAATCGCCTCTCAACTCCTTTAACTCTGGTATTTCAACCCCTTCGCCGGAAACCAGAAGCCCACATAGTTCTTGGAGTATATGGAGTGGTGAACAGTTTCTACCCCGTTTCTTGGGAATAAATATTTGGATTTTTCCCTTGGGGGAGATCTGAACGGTCACGTTTGGAAAACGTTTTAGGTTGAAAATTAAGTTGCCGCTTTCAACGTTTCCACCGCCCCTACCCCCGCCACTATTTCTTAAATTCTCTGTTTTATCACTTGCTTTCACCCTCTCCACAGTTTTCTCAAAGTCAAAGGCTATCCCGTTGCATTTGAGAACTATCTGCGGCATTTCTAACCGAAAAACCCCAGGGGTTTTGGCGTTATAATATTTTTCAACATGAAGGTGGTAGAATGAAGTTGCCACAGCTTACCTGTCCAAAATGCGGTTACAAGTGGACGCCGAGGGTTCCGCAGCCCAAGAAGTGCCCTGCCTGCGGTTATCGTCTTAAATGGAATCAGAACAATGAGAATGAAGCTTGCGTGGAGGGAGGTGCCAGGTGACTTCCGCCTCTACTGCCCGGCCACGCAAACCAGCCAATAGAAACATTCCGGTTCCTCCTTTAAACCTTTACCGCATGGCCTACTGCCACAACTGCCCTGAAGCCGAGTTCTGCAAAGTAAGCTTTGAACAGCACCTGCTATGTTTACTCGCCAAGCTGGCAGACGAACTCGCCAGAACAAGGCAAGTTATCACCATCGCTAATTCGCACAGGGTCTAAAATGCCAACTAAGAAGCAGCCATCCTCTACGCCTTCTGAAACTGTAGGGAACCCCTACACGAACAGAGGATGCGGTAGAACCAAGCATTCGGCTACTCCTTCCGCTTCTAAAGGGTGTATAACGTTATACGCTTCCAGTAGCGGAAGCGGTAGGCAGCCCAGTAGGCTTGTTGCGTTTAGGTTGCCTTTGAATGTTTATGTTTTGCTTAGGGAGAATGCTGTTAATGTTAGCGGGTTGCTGCGGAGGCTTGTCTACGAGTTTCTGGAGAAGCTGCCTTCTTACCTGGAGATGGAGGAGTTCAGGCTTGAGTTGGAGGTTGCCAGGCTGAGCGAGGAGCTTGAACGGGTGCACAGGCTGCAACGGCAGATCCTCAAGCACGGAAGCTACGCCGAGGCGTACCTGAAAGAGCTTCGGGGAGGCCTGGTTGTGGACCGGCAGCCGTTCTACGTGCAGAAACCCCGGCCTGAAGTCAAGCCGGAGGAGCTGCTCACAGTCCAAGCCATCGTGGAATACCGGGAAGCCCTGGCGAAACAGCTGGTCCGCAAAGTGAACAGGCTCCTCCAGCTGAAAAAGGCAAACTTAAACCTGAAAGGAGGTGAGAAAACCCTATGAGCGAAAACGATCAGGTTATTGAAGCTCTCCTCGACTTCGCCAACGCCCTGGAATCAGCATGCGTCAACCTCAAACACTACATAGCGAAACTCAAAGGCGTACAGCCGCAACACGAGTGGACATGGAACCCTGACAAACTAAACTGGCAGCAGGTGGAAGGACAGAAAGGGCCCTTCGAAAAATGCAGCGACACACACAGCCTGGACTACCAGAACATGGTAGCCGACCTGAAACAGCACGGCGGACGATTAACAAGAGACCAGCACTTCTACTGGCTGTTCCAGGACGGCACAGCAGTAGGCCGGAAACCCCGGAAATACCCGTAACCCCCCACCCCTCCCCCTAAGGAAAAAGCTTTATACACATTTCTACACACTTTTCCCGAGGAGTGAAAACCTTGAAGGTTAGAACCAACATCACCGTGGAAAAAGAAATCCTGGAAAAAGCCCGTGAACTGGGGCTAAACGTTTCAAAAATCTGTGAAAACGCGCTTAAAATCTACATTCAAGCGTTAACAGAAGTCGACAAACAAATTAAACGTGGAACCAGCTTTCTTGGTGAAGCTTCTTTCACGAAAGAAGGTTCTGTGGCGGGCCCGCCGGGAGTTGAACCCGGGACCTACGGGTTAAGAGCCTCAACCACCCGCGTTTAGCGAGAGTCCGCCGCTCTACCTTGCTGAGCTACGGGCCCTGTTGAATTTCTGCGTATAGAAATGGTTCACAACTAGGGTTTATAAGTTTAGTTTTCCTACTTCAAAAAGTGTTTTAAGAAGGTGTCAGAATTTGGGCGAATTGGTCTTCATTGGATTAGGCTTATGCGGTGAGCTTGACATTTCCCTGCGTGGTGTTGAAGAAGCAAGAAAGGCTGATGAAGTCTTCGCTGAGTTCTACACAAGTTTGATGCCTCACCTTTCGTTATTAAAGCTTGAAAAACTTTTGGGGAAACCCGTAACCGTGTTATCTCGAAAAGACTTGGAGGACTGTTCTGGTGAGAGAATTTTGGCTGTTGCAAGATATGGGAAAGCAGTTTTTCTTGTTCCCGGCGATCCGTTGATTGCCACCACTCATGTGGAGCTACGTATTCGTGCTGTTAAAGAGGGGGTTAAAACACGAATCC
>MTLR01000051.1 GCA_002010925.1 Candidatus Bathyarchaeota archaeon JdFR-04 | reverse complement strand
CTTAGAAAAAGTCCTCAACACAACAATATTCTCCTTCTTAACAGCCCTTGAACAAACAGAGTCATCCCCGAACTCCGCATAGGCCTCATCCACAACTATAACCGCCGAACATCCATCAGCCAAAGTTTCAATCTCATTCCAACCAAACTGGTTTCCAGTAGGATTGTTAGGTGAACAAACAAAAACAAGCCGAGTCCTATCAGAACAATTATCTAGAATTCTGTCCACATCGATAGATAAATCCTCTTTTAAAGAGACATCGATTAATTTGGCGCCCCTGAGCCGGACACGCTTCCCGTAAATAAAAAAGCTAGGCACGATGGAAACAGCCTCATCACCACTGGTCAAGAAAGACTGAATAATAACATCAATCAAATGCTCGCTTCCACTGCCAACTCCAACGCATTCAAAGGGCACATCAAGATACTTAGCCAAAGCCTTTCTCAATTCAATGATCGCATGAGGGTTATAAAGCCTCAAATCAACCTCCTTAAGGGCTTCTAAAAAGACGGCCTTTAGAAATTCAGGATCAACAAAATAGTTCTCATTAGCATCCAGTCTCAAGATGTCAGACTTGCCCTTTGGAAACCTAACATAGCTGAGAATCGAACCTTCGAAGGAACGCATGGCGTTAATCTTTTCTTCAAGCCACCCAATACTGCGTTTAACACTCAAAGTCAAATCATTCCTCATAAAATAATGGAGCCGGGGGTTGGATTTTCACCAACGTAAAGCGACCCTGCAAGCCGCCGCCTAGATCCTCAGCCACCCCGGCGCTTTTTTTTAAAAAACAGCAATGTAAACCTTTAGACTAAGTGAGCCTAAGATGAATTCAGTTTTTCTCTGATCAACTTGAAAGTTTCATATGCATGAGATTCTTTTGAAACCCCCACTGCAACTCCCTTTATGTTTGGAAGATTTGCTATATAGTCTATGGCTTCCTTAGGCTTGAGGTAACCAGCCGCCAGTATGCTTATCGCCAAAACATTAGGTTTAGGCATATCCGCCAACGCTTTTTCACACTCCTCCCTTGAAGGGTTCATCTGGAAACCTATCTTATTGAAGGGTGCAGCAATCACTGTTTCTTCTAAATTTATGTTCCATTCTCTAAATTTTTTCACTAGAAAGGCAAAATTGCCAGTGTTAAAGCCCGGCTTAAATCCAATCTTCAATATGTGATTCACATACAGGTCAAAAAACCAGTCCATATCAAAGCCTAAACACATATCGGTAATCAATTGATGAAGCATAATGGACTCTAATCTGGCCCGCTTGCCAGCTGAAGATCTTATCCTCGAAATTTCATATGCCAAATACGTTTTAACAAGAGACCCCAAATCCGCCTCTATAACTCCCTTTAAGCCCCCGGCTATAGCATTAAGATTCCCTGAAAAAGCTACTTCCTTAACGATCCTTTTAGCTAAACCCGGAACCCCCCCAACTTTGCCAGCTAACCGTACGTACTCATATGCATAGGGAACAATAGCATACAGACTTAAGGATTCAACCATCCCATTCCTATCTATAACATTCAAGATCGAAAGGGTTGTTTCGCTTACCGAAAACATGAATCCATTTGCGCCATTCTCAAGAGAAATCAGTATTAATTTAGCCGCATACTCCGGATTGGTCGGAGCATCCCCTCTAACCCTGCTTCTTTCCTGGGAAAGGTGACTTATGCCATGAAAGGGATTATCTCCAACAAGAAAAAGCTTTTCTTCAGCGCCCATTTCAATCTGCCTTTGCCCTTATTTCATCAATTATCCGGTCAACCTTTGCGCTTGTGTAAAAGCTTGGCTCTGCAACGTGATTGCCAATTACTGACTTAACAAAATAGTCGTCTTCACGAAAAAATTCCGGCCCCCCAAGCCAGAAAGCAACAGTGTCTCGAAGATCATGCCTAAACCACCTATAATATCTTCCACTTTTTAGATTCAATTCCAATTTATCATCATTCACATTTATAGTGCCCTCAGAACACTCAATCGTAACTCCAACTTCAGGTATACGATGCTTATCTATGCACCATGAAATGTCAAACTCTCCACGTAAACCATTAGTAGCCATAACTTCAGCATACGCAGAATCCTCAACGCCATTGCTCACTATCGATTTAATTTTAGCTTCCTCAATTTCAAGATCTCCAAAGAACCATAACGCTAAGTCTATAGCATGGCAACCTAAATCCCTAACGACCCCAACATTAGAAGGCTGGCCGTCTAAATTCCCTTCAACTCCGTAAAAGTCCGAAGAGAACGCGTATGCCTTGAAAAGTACTGGTTCCCCAACAGCTTTCTTGTCCAATAAATTCTTGGCCTTTTGAAAGGTCACGGCAAACCGCCTCATATAACCGACCATGTTAACGCCGCCAGAATCCCTAGCTAACTCGCATAACTCCTTTGCTTCGCCAAAATTTGAGGCAAGAGTTTTCTCAACAAATAAGTTGGAAGCAATGTTTTCAGAGTATATAGCTTTTGCGACGGAATAATGCGAAGATACAGGAGTTGTTACGTAAACGGCGTCAAGATCAATTTTAGAAAGCTTTTTAACGCTGTTTACGATGGCAATTTCTTTAAAGACCTTTCTTAGAAACCTACGAATCAAAAAGTTTTTGTCACATAATGCAACAAGCTCAACTCCTGGAATAGTATTTAAAATACTAGCATGCAACATTCCCATTTTCCCCATTCCAACAACGGCAACTTTCAAATTTTTAACTATCAAACACAACCAACTCATGCCATTTCAAAATAAAGTAGTCATGTTCAGCCAAAGCCCAACAAACCGACCATGATATTGAAAACTTTCATTAAGTCCGTTAAATAACCAAAGCTCAAAAAACAAGAACCCATAGAACCCTCTCCTCGTCGAGTCCCATTCAATTACTAGATCGGGTACATTCAACGTGACATCGTTCAACTTTAAGCTCTGAAGGCACACTCTTGAAAGGGATTCGTCATAAGCGTAATTAAGGGAGAAAGTTAATGGCAGTTCCCAAACCTGCTCATCACCAACAAACACGGCAATATCGTAAAGCGACGGCAAACTGCTCGGACTACGATTCTCAATGGGCCCAAAACTTGTCGGAGAGGACTGTGTCTGATTCCGAAATTTAACTCGAACTAAATAGTAAGCACAGTATCCCAAACGATTCCCAACACCTAAATAAACGCTATAATCCTGCCCGCTTGAAACATTGAAGGGATAATCTTCAGCCCTACGGTTTGGACCTAAAATCCAAAGCTCAGTAAAAAATTCAGTGCGAGGGAAAACAAGCAGTCTGCTCAGTGCAGGGGAAGCAACGAGCAAAGCAGAAACAAAAGTAACAGTTAGAAAGAGAACGCGGTACTCTTCAATGTCCACGCGAACTCCTCCCTTCTTTGGAGTACCTTCTATTAAGCAAGGTCCAAAGAGCAAAGCTTACAAGAATAACTGCGAACGTTCCAGCGGTTGAACCAACAACGTTAATCATGAAATCCCAATAACGCTGTTCGGAAGCAACCTCCCTCAAAGCATCAGCTTCAAGAACAAAACCGTCCAAAACGCTTTGACTTTCTTTAGCGAGACGCACCGTTGAATCAAAATCTTCAGTTTCATAGGCTAAGACAGCCTTCGAATATAAGTCCCCTGCCTCATTTAGTGTTGCCGCCAATTCGGTAATATTTGCTCCCGCCTTTTCCGCATTTACTGCCGCTTCATAGCAAGCAATGATAGCCTTCATGGCTTCTTTAAGGGCCGTATCTGCATCTTCTCTATTATATGCAAAGACACCGGGAAATGTAGAGAAAAAAACTACAATTGTAAGCAGAATTATAGGAAGGCTGCTTTTCATATTTAACACATCTGATCAATGATTATGAGGTTTTCGCTAGCCCATTTCGCACATTTGCTCGAGTACCTGCCTTTCAAACTTCAGCGACTCAATTTCCTTTCTGACTCTTGACTCTTTTCTGGAGTATATCTCAAATTTTTCTAGGAATATCTTTCCTTTTTCCGTGATCTCGTATCTTTCCCCGTTGCGACTTAAAAGCCTAGCCTCGATTACTCTGGCTAAATATCTCTCAAGCAAGCGATAGCTAAGATTGGCGAAATACATTATCCTAGTCTTTCTTGAACCATCGCCAGCAGCTTTTAGAATGTCCGCTATAATCTCCAACCTGCTTCTATACCCCATAAAGAACACTACCCAACGAATAAAGATTTAACCTAAACGTGGCATAGGACTAAAAACTGTGAAGCCAGCCCCTTCCGCCTTTTTTCAACAGCTGTCTTTTTCGGTGATTTTCGTCGTCTCGCTTAAGCTCCTTCCGCCGCTTGACCCTCTGACCCACAATCTTGGTTCGAATAAACTTCCCCCACCCGCCAACCGTGGGAGGAGGTTGAACTACCTTGTCGATATTTGGTACTTTGTATTGCTCAACAATTTCCCTAAAATTTAACGGCTTATAGTCCCTGGTGGCGATAATAACCGTTCCTTGCTCAACAAACAAAAGAGAATAATCTCTATTAGCAATTCCCTCAGCCCGTAATTTATCATCTATCCGCTCCCTCCACATCCTCCCCCACAGCTGCTTCAAATCTCTTACAAAATCTCGCCAACATTTTACGTCAACAAAACAGTCTAAACAATCCCTCCCTGACGGGAGCGGACAAGAATCATTCTCCCCAGCGGTAGACTTCACACTTCTCCTTTTCTCCCTTCCACTTATTGATAGAACACCGCTTAAAAAGGGATAGGAAAGAAAAATAAAGACCAGTGTTCTAGAATAATAATATATATTTTCTAGAAAATTATACGAAAAAACTGGAAATAAAATAGAACAATGCCCTATCAGAAGCCCAGATTAAAATTTCTGCTCAGAATAAATACCAGAAATATAATAACGCAATTGGAGTTAGAAAGGAAAAATTGCGTCAACTTCGCAACCTACTAGATGCACTAGGAGACAATAAATGGCACGAAATTGGAAAAGTAGCAAATGCTTTAGGCGTTTCAGAGAAACACCTAAAAGAAACTGCCAGTTTCCTTTCAAGCGCAGGCATACTCCAATACGATGACGAAAGGGGGTTGATAAAAATCAAAGAGAACTGGAAAACCCTACTCATAAGTGAAGAAAACTACGAAACAGAAGGCTTAGACAAAACAGCCATAGGAACAATAATCCTACCACCCGAAAAAACAGTTACAGTACAAGATACTAACATAACAAACCTAACCAACCAAACATTGGAACTAGAACTTAAAATAAACACAAAACTCAGAGAAATAGCCATAAACACAATTAAATAGATATAAACTCATCAGCCTTACGAAGAACCGTCAACAACTCCTTACCCTTTTCCGTCGTCTTATAAAGAGGAACCGCAGGATTGCTGGTTTCGTCTTTTATACGTTCAATCAAACCCGCATCCAGTAAGTCTTGCAAATAATGATTAAAACGAGTGAAATTAAGGTTGCATCGATACATAAGCCGTGTTTTATTCACACCCTTCAACGCTTCATTTAAAATATTAAGGATAACCTCAGCGCGACTACGCCTAACGCGGCCCATCACTATCAACTTCTATTACATTGACACAACCAGAGCAGTAAAATACTTGCAAAAAGAGGTAAATAAAGGTAACTCAAATCCATAAACGGCCATAAATAGAGAATTACATTGCCAATGGTGATCAGGCAAAGCCACCGAGTTCAGGCACATAAAGCAAGATTTATCAACAACCTTCAGAAAATGAAAGTCACTAACTAAGCAAAAGGAAATAAGAAAATGTTAGCTCAAATCCCCATAAAAATTGAAAAGATAAGTAAGGAGAATATGGAAAGGGAGATTCTCAGAATAGCTATAATTGCAGAATTGGACGCAGTAAACCTCTACGAACAACTTGCAGCAATGACAGAAAACCAAGACATAAAAAGAGTCCTAATGGAAGTCGCTAAAGAAGAGAAAACTCACGTAGGAGAGTTCCATGCACTACTCTTGAGGATAGACAAAGAACAGGTTAAAGAGTTAGAGAAAGGGAAAGAGGAAGTTGAAGAACTAATCGGAAGCAAATAACACTTGAACTAAAAATAACGCATGAAGGCTTCACATCAATCCATTGTATTACGACTATCGTAATATAGTATATTAAAGGAAATCTATAACTGGCCTATTTAAAAATAGGAAAAATATACTGATAAATGGAGGAAATTAGAAAGAAGTTTAAAATGAGAGAACGAATACCCATTAAAGTCTTTTACAAAAAGGATTGACTCACTTATAGAAGCCAACTTCGCTGAAAAAACAACCGTTAGGTAAGATGAAGTAATGGATAAAGAAGAATCTTTAACCGTTAGGAAATTTCGCATACATTTGGAAAAAGCTAAAAGTTATGGGGAAATTTGGGAAGTGGTTAAAGATAGTGTTAAGTTCTCATTGAACCTTCATAGACGAGGAATGATGCTTTTTCTGGATAACCTGCCCATTCAGGTGGGGGCCTATCACCCTGTGGGAACAAATAATAATAGTTCTGAATAGGCGGTTAGTCCAAATTGTTGAAGCTACGCTTGAATCAAAACGTGTGATTAATGCTCTTATCTATAATTTGCTACTTCACGAGTATTTACATGCATTAGGGCAGTTCTCTGAACTTAAGGTTAGATGGATGGTTTATGAGATAGCGAGGAAATGTTTTGGGGATGGGCATATAGCCACGGAAATTGCGAAAAAAAGTCCTTGGGCGCTTCTCAAGGGAATACCATTAGAATTAGGGGACATTAACGGTTCTAGACAAGTAATTGAGATAGTTAAGGATTTTGAACAGACGGATGATTACATAGTGTGAGTTATTCTTCTTCCACTGTTATGGCTTCTGTTGGACATGAGGTAACGCAAGCCATGCAGAGAATGCAGTCTTCCTTTCTTACTGGAACTGACTTTGGGGTATCTGGATACTCCGATAGGTTCTGCAGCTCAAAAACATTTACAGGGCAAACTTCAACGCATACTTCGTCACCGTTACATTTTTTCCAGTCAACCTCAACTTTGGGCATTTCAAACTTCACCTCAACTTAATCCTTATTCTTACGCATCAGGTATATTTTAATTCTGATGTCTTTAAGTGCTTAAATTCACTGTTTCCCATTAAAGGTTTAGAGTTCCCAAAAAATAATAAGGCATAAATCTGAAAGTTCAGCTTCAGCTATTGGGGTTGTGGTAGAGATGGAAAATAAAGAGAAAATTGTGTTGAAAGCCATGAAAAAAGCTGGAAGGCCTGTTAGACCTGGCGAAGTCGCAGAGATTGCAAAATTACCTAAAGACGAAGTTTCCAAGATCATAAAGAGTTTAAGGAAACAGGGAAGAGTAACGTCCCCTAAAAGATGCTATTATGCTCCAGCAGAGTAACAAACGAAGATTGGGCAAAATACCGTAATTTTAGGTCCTTAAAACAGCTGATAACTTGAGGGCACTCAGAACATTTCCACTTAAAGAAAAAAAGGATTACTCTTTCCCGTTCGCGATTGAAGAATTCGCAGATCAAGTAGGAGATTTTTCAAAAATTAGTCATCTAAAAAATGGCAAAATAAAAAGGAAGAGAATTGAAGAGTCCTTTCTTATTTAGCAGGGAAAATCTTAGAAGGTTCGAAACTTTTCCTTTAAAGCACCACATATGGGACATTTTTCTGGAGTTTCGCCTTCCACCGTGTATCCACAAACGTTGCATACTTGGATTGGGCCTAAATCAACGTCTTTCCTTTGGTCTACTGCTTGTTTTGCCTTTTGAAATAGACCAGCGTGAATTTTTTCGGCCTCTAATGCCCATGTGAAGCTAGTTTCGGCTGCTCGTTCGCCTTGTGTTTGCGCAACGTTTTTGTAGGTTGGGTACATCTCGTTGACTTCGAAGGTTTCGCCGTCGATTCCAGCTTGCAGGTCTTCAGATATAGAGCGAGTGCCGAAAATAGCGCCAGAGAACGTAAAGGCGGCTCCCTTGGTTATTATGTTTTCGTAGTGATTTCTAGCATGAACTCTTTCAGCGTATGATATGGCCTTGAAAAGTCTAGCTACGTTGTGATAGCCTTCTTTTTCCGCTCTTTCTGAGAATATTGCGTATCTCATGTGGGCTTGGCTTTCGCCAGCATATGCGTTCCGAAGGTTTGTTTCAGTCATATCTCTTACCATTTGAGGTTTCA
The DNA here is from genome assembly GCA_002010925.1 of Candidatus Bathyarchaeota archaeon JdFR-04. Classification (GTDB taxonomy): domain Archaea; phylum Thermoproteota; class Bathyarchaeia; order Bathyarchaeales; family UBA233; genus UBA233. Next base: position 7,020 of record MTLR01000051.1, on the reverse strand, counting down.
CCTTCTCCCATTTTTGTTTAAAAGGTTATTAAAGTATTTGATGAAGGTTAGATTAGAGCATGGTGGTGAGTAAAAGGTTTTGCTGTTTCTGTGATAATGGTTTTTGTCAGAGAGCCAAAGCGACTAGGGCTTTTTAGCTACAATAATTTTACCAGAAATATTCGCCGTAATGTACAGCCACCATTGCTATATCCAGTATATTAACCTTGCCGTCGTTACTTAGGTCTGCAATTGGATTCCAGTTAGTATAACCTGGATAGGACCCAAAGGCTATTGCCACCGTAGCTATATCCAATATGTCTACCTTGCCGTCTCTATTGATGTCGTAGGGTGGAGGTATTAGGTGATAAGCCATTAGGGGATAGTAATCTAAACCTAAATGGGGAAGATCCGTATTGCCTATACCATTCCCGTCTAAGTCTTCGCCTGAGTAATCGCTCCAATAGTTTCCGTATCCATTTCCATCGTCCCATTGGTTTGTGCTTGACAGATCTTGTATCGCCTGTTTATTGTTGTAAATGAAATTATTGTAGTAAATTCCGTTTCCGCTTGATGAGTCAAACCAAATACCTATATCATTACTTGAAACATTGTTGCCAATTACATTGTTTCCTTGGGATTGCCAGTGAATTTTAATTCCTACCTCGTTGTAGGATATTATGTTCCCTTCGATGACGTTGCTATTTGAGTTATAGAGGTAAATGCCTCTGTAGCCATTTTTGAGGATTGTATCAAATCTTATGATGTTGTTATTAGAATAATCCAAGTAGATACCAAACCGATTTCTCGTTAAATTCACGTTTTTGATTACTGAGTCGGCGGTATAAGCCAATAGAATTCCTTGATAATTATGAGTTAAATTAAGTCCAGTTATGTATATCCGGGAAGAATTAACTGCGGCGAAGTAGCCAGCGTCAAAGGGGACTTGCCGATCTTTTTCGTTAATCCAATAATAGATCGGTTTGTTATCAACTAAATTTGTCTGATCGACATTATGTAAGTAATGTCTGAGAGTGGTGCCATAAACACCAAAGTTGTAAGTGTTGTTATACATATTATTGTTGGTAAGCGTATTGTTTACTGATGAGTAAATGTAAATTCCATACCATATACTTGAGAGAACATCGTTTCCTCTGATGATATTTCTTTCTGAGTAGATTGTTTCAATACCTATCTGGTTGAAAAGTGCCCGTATATTTTCTACTAGCGAATTATTAGTGTACGCAAGTAAAATCCCGTGTTCATTGTTTGAAAAGTTTAGATCTTTAGCGGTGATATTTGTACAGTTTACTGCGGCGAAGTAGCCAGCGTCAAAGGGGACTTGACGGTTATTTACAGTTACCCAGTAATAAATCGGCTTCCCGTTAACGGTATTTGTTGTATCTATATCATGAATGAAGTCAGTGAGAGTTTTCCCATCTACCCCAAAATTGTATTTATTACCATCAATGATGTTGCTTGTTAAGGTATTATTTCCACTGAAGTACAAATAGATACCATATCGTAAGTTGTTACTTACGTTGTTATTTGTTAAGATGTTATCATATGACTTGTAGATTCTAATTCCGAAGTCAGTATTTGAGGAAATCTTAGTTGACCTGATTATGGTCATGTTTGATCGATACAGTTTTATCCCATATACGTTATATGATAGAGTTACATTTTCAATTAAGCAGTTTTTCGAGTAAGCAATTAGGATTCCATGATAGTTATTGCTTAAAAATAGATCTTTAGCGGTTATTGAGGATGAGTTAATTATAGCTACGTAGCCTACTTCAGAAGGAATTTGTAAGTTTACCTCATTTACTAAGTAATAGATGGGTTTTCCATTAACAGTGTTGGTTGTGTCGATGTCGAGGACATAATGGGATGGAAGATTTCCGTAGACCCAGAATCCATATTGATTATTCGAGAGAGTATTAAACCTAAAGAGGTTATTTCCAGAATGCCAAAACCGGATTCCATAGGTATTTGCTGATATAACGTTGTTAGTAAGGGCATTTTGGGTAGAATTGGATGATGCATATAAACCATATTTATTATAGGAGATTGTATTGTCATCTATGGTATTATTGAACGTGTTATACATTCTGATGCCGTATGTATTATAAATAATAGTGTTTTGGTTGACGATGTTGTTTCTTGTGTATGAGGAAAGGGACAAGCCTTTATAGTTGTAGGCAATAGTGTTTCCTTCGATTAAATTGCTGTTTGAGGCATAAACTCTAATGCCATAATTATCGTTTGAAATTATCGTGTTATTAATTATCTGACTATTGCTGGATCCTCCGGAAAGGTATACTCCAACTAGATTGTTGGATAGAGTGTTATAACGGATAATTACGCCTGTCGAGTATCTTATACATACTCCGCGTTCGCCATTTTGAATGGTGAAGCCGCTCACTACGACATTGTCTGCTTTTACATAAACAACGTATCCTACTCCGCTGCCATCAATGATGGTATTGCTGGGATCTTCGCCTGTAAGCGTGACACTTTTGTTTACAACAATATGTTCATAATAGGTTCCTGCTGAAACTAGTATGGTATCGCCTGGGTAAGCCATGTTTATGGCCAACTGTATGGTGGGAACATCCTCAGGCACTTGTATAACAGATGCTTTAACTGTAGGCGTTGCGTAGAGAAGAAAGCTCAAAAGGAGTAAAGCTATGACTCCGCTTATAACTTTGGGTTTCTTCATCGTCATCTATTATATAAGACGTAGAGGAAAATTTATGCATTATTCTTAATCCTAATTCAGAACCTTAAAAAACGCTTATCTCTTAATTTTTCTGGGTGTAAACTTGAAAAGCGTTGACGTTTCAACCCTCGCTTCGTCGATTATCCTAACAGTTACCTGTTTGATATCTTTAGTGGCTAGGTTATTGTTTCCTGAGGTAATACCCATTGTTGAAGACATGACGATAATATTTTATTTGATACTTGCCGTGACGATAATAGCCCTTTTACGAAATCTTCTCGGGTTAACTACCTATGGGGTATTCGGACCTGCTATAGTAAGTCTCGGGTTAACGAGAATTGGTGACGCTGTTGTCGGTTTAATAATTCTTTTAATAATCTTATTAGTTGGGCTTGTTGTACGTCTACTTTTAGAGCCACTTAGGGTTCAAATGACCCATAGAATGGCGATAGTCGTGATAACGGTAGCCTCAACTATGGGGATCATAAAATATGTGGGTTTTAGGCTGGGAAATGACCCCCTCACATATGCTAGTTTTCTGCCTATCCTAATTAGCTCCTGGATTGTTGAACGATTCTCGAGGCATCGTAAAGAAAACGGTTGGAAAATAGCTCTAACGAGGCTGACTTACACTTTCATCGCAATTTTTGTGACCTTCTACTTGATCAGTGATAGAAGAATTACGGATTATTTCATTCATACTCCAGAAACTTGGATAGTTCCAGTGGCAATAAATTTGCTTTTTGGTTCATGCGTCCGAATTCGATTATCAGAGTTTTTTAGGTTTAAGGAAATTGGAAGGAGTGGCAGATGGCCTTTTGTACTGACCATGAATGTGCGGAATAGAGAGATAATTGAGAAGTACAACCCTAGGGAGAAGTATAATAAAACATTAAAATTGGAATCAAAGAACTTGCTTAATGCTGTAGGAATACCTGTACCAAGAACAATAGCCGTTTTTGATGGGTATAGGGACCTAAAAAATCTTGAAAATATACTGTCCAAAATTCCTTCTGAGACCGGGTTTGTAATTAAGCCTAACAATAGTTCAGGCGGTTCTGGCATCATGATCGTAAATAAGAAAAATGGCTCCTTCTTAGAGAGTGATGGAAAAGAATTAAGTTATAGGGATATTAGGTCACATATTGAACAAATACTGGATGGCGAATATTCAAGAGGCTGGGATCCTGACCAAGCGTACCTAGAAGAGATATTATATCCGCATCCAGTTTTAGAAAAGCTTGCCTACTCAGGATTGCCTGACATCAGATTAATAGTTTTTAAAGGTATTCCAATTATGGGCATGATTCGTTTACCAACGAAGAAATCAGAGGGAAAAGCGAATCTCCACCAAGGCGCCATTGGAGCCGGGATAGATCTTACAACCGGAAAAATTAAAAATGCTGTTGTCGCCTACGAGAAAAAACCAATTATTTATCATCCAGATACTCACGTTAAGATTGTGGGTTGCAAAATTCCTTTCTGGAGCCAAATTTTGAAGTTAGCAGTGAAATCACAGAGGGTTAGTGGCTTAGGATACGTAGGAGTTGATATTACGATCGATAGAGAAAAAGGACCTGTTGTAATGGAGATTAACAAACGTCCTGGAATGGAGATTCAAAATGCTAACAGGGAGCCTTTATTAAAAAGAATTAGAGCTGTTGAGGAGATTTTGAAGAATAATGATGATATTTCTGTTGAGGACGGAATAAGATTGGGCCTTTCTCTTGAAGAAAATAATTGGGAAAAATGAGTGAAGAGTGGATTGGAAATGAAATTTAAGGGATTTTTATCTTTTCTTTCGATTTTAATTGTTTTTCTGGTAGTATTTTCCTCTTCAAATCTTTCTTTGGCACAGGATACTTCTTTACGATCACCGCCAACTCCTCGTTTTAAATTGACAGCTCCAAGAGTTAACGAGATGGTTTATACAATTAATGTTAAAAATATCCAAAATCATACGGCTTGGATCAGAATCGATTTTGCCATTCCAAAAACATGGCCGCCTGATGTATATGTCGAGTTAAAGGAAGTAAAAGGAAATTTCAATGGTCAGTTCAAAAACTATTCTGCTAGAGGAAACGAGTATGTTTATACTATGTTAGAATTAGAGCCTAGAAAGTCTGTTCAAATAAACGTTACATTCTACTCATTGAAGTATAAGCTTGAATATTATATCCATAAGCGGGTTCGTACTTTAAGTTACCCGGAAGAATTGCGAAATTTCACACTGCCAGAAAAATTCATTGAATCAAACGATCCTTTAATTGTTAACAAAGCTGTAGCATTGGCTGGGGATCTGAGAAATCCCTTTAGAATTGCGGAGCGCATTTATGATTTTGTAATTTCTTACTTGAAGTATGAAGTGCAGCCTGAAGCTCATGGAGCCTTATGGGCGTTCATTAACGGTCGCGGTGATTGCACGGAATATGGGACGTTGTTTGTCGCTTTGATGAGAGCCTTGGGTATACCTGCTCGAACGGTGATTGGACATGTTTCTAGGGGTTTATCTCAAGGTGGAATCGTAAACGCGACGCGTATCTGGGTTGACTCGCCGCATCTTTGGGCTGAGTTTTATGTTGGAGAATTTGGCTGGGTTCCAGCTGATCCGACTTTCGGCACAGGTGATCCTTGGGACCACTTTGCAATTACATGGGCGCATTATCTTCCATTTATAAAGGGACCTATAATGGACCCGCCGTACCGTTCGCTACTTACAATCAAAACTCAACCGCCGAACTCGATAAATTATACTGCTCAATTATTGGTAAATCCATTGGCTTACATGCCTTTCAAGGAAAAAGCCATAGGAGATATTTATGAGGCAAATAATTTGACTAATACTGTAAGGAGAATAGCATATCAAGCGTATAAAAAATATGCGTTTAATATTACTAGTGTTTATCCAGCTCTTGCAGAAACATATGAACTGCTTCATAATGCTACTAAAGAAATCCTGGTAAACCCGGCAATTGCAAGCGGATATGCAGAAAAGGCTGCAGAAAACGCGGTAAAAACATTGAATATAATCCTTGATATTGTAATTTCTGATGGAAAAAACGCGGTAAAAAAGGCATGGGGAGAACTACGCATTTTGGGAGCCTTGAGTGGCGAAAATTACATTGCAAAAGCTGAGGAATTTCTTTCGAGAGGACAATATTCTGAGGCGTTAATGAACATATATTATGCCAAAACGACAGCGGAACAAGCGCCTACAATCCACGTATTCATAGGTCCGCTTTTATTATGTATCGCAACAATATGGATCATCAGAAGAAGAAACGGATAAACAACAAAACTGGAGGATTGAAAAGTGTTATTAATAGCGACCGTAAGATTTCGGTGAAGAATCATGGATCAATTTAAGTTCACAACGCTGATCTTAATGTTTATTGTAACTGTTTTAGCTGCACTAAATACAACCCCGGTGAATGCGGCGGGATTTCCAGTTATTTTATCTCATTCAAGTTTCATTGATGACATAGGTTATTTTCATGTCGTTGGAGAAGTGAAAAATGCTGGTGATGTTTCAATTAATTCCGTTAAGGTAACAGCAATATTTTACGATGCTGACAATACAGTTCTTGCACAGAACTTCGCTTATTCGCTAATAGATGTCATACTCCCGGGAAGAAAAGCTCCTTTTGAGATAGTGCTAATGGATAAAGCTGCATCCAGTAAGGTTGACCACTATACACTTGACATTGACTTTAATGAGTTTCCATCAGGAAAGCCTATTGGACTGAAAATATTATCGAATAACTCCTACATTGACCAAACTAGTTTTCTACATGTGACTGGTGGTATTGAAAACATAGCGGATACAACGGCAACTAACATAAGGGTTGTAGCTACGTTTTATGATCAGCAGGGGAATGTTGTTGGTTGTGCGTATGCGTATGCCGAGCCCAAAGATTTAGACCCAAATCAAAATGCTTCTTTTGATATAATATTGATGTACCCTTCAAGAACGCCTTATGTTAAGAGTTACCAATTAACCGCTGAATCATCGGAATATACGTTAATTCCTGAATTCGGAACACCTATGCTTTATCTTGTTTTTTTGGCAACAATTTTATTTGTGGTAATTTTGAAAAGACAACTCTAGATAAATGTTCGTATTTCATGTAATCTCTAATTTGGGTTCACCAGATTTTGTATAGCTTTAGGGCTCTTAATGCGTTGATCGTTGTGGGAACATCGGATTTTTCTCCTCCTGTTGGCGCCCATCCTCCGTTAGGTCTCTGTAATTCGGTTACTATTTCGATGTATTTTTTGACTGTAGGATCATTTTTAGAGATGCCAGCGATATAGAAACA
>MTLR01000002.1 GCA_002010925.1 Candidatus Bathyarchaeota archaeon JdFR-04 | reverse complement strand
CAGAATAGTCGCCATCGGAATATTCGACGGAGTGAAAAGAAGCTTCGTAAAACCTGTAGGAGCCTCCGCTGAAGTACCTATAATCGAAAAAAGAAGCGGACAAGTTTTTGCTGTGATGCCCTCAACAATCCAAATAATGGACCTTGAAACCTATGAGTATGTTGATGCGCCCATACCTGAAGAAGAAGAGTTAAAATCTAAGCTTGCGCCAGGCGTGGAAGTCGAATACTGGCGAATCCTAGGAAGAGTAAAAATCATCCGAACCAAATAAGTTCGTTTCATCAATTTTATACATGTCAAATAGAAGCTTAAGGAAAAACGAATCTTTCAGATTGGCAGAAACACTCTGGCATTTCCCTAATTAACTAGCCGATGATAAATAAAGAAGAGGAAGGTCAAATGAAAAAAGTTGAACACATAAAGCTTAAACCCGGAATGACCGCGAAAGAGCTAGCTGAAGAAATGCGTAGAGCCGGAGTTTTAGGCGCAGGAAAACTAGGCAAAGCTACCGAACTCGTTAGGGAAATGTTCCAAAATCCAGATTACACGGTTTTCCTTACAGTTGCTGGAGCTCTCGTCCCCGGAGGTTTCAGAAAAATATTCACTCAACTAATCCGTGAAAGATACGTGGACATGCTAATTACCACCGGAGCCAATATAGTCCACGATATAATAGAGGCTCTAGGCCATAGCCATTTGATAGGAACATTCCAAGTTTTAGATGAAAAGCTGAAAGAAGAGGAAATTGGAAGAATAGGCGACATATACATCGAACAACAAGCTTTTAGACAATTAGAAAAATGGCTTCACCAAATTTTGAATGAAATCCCACGGCATAAACGTGAAAGAATATCATCAGCTGAACTCCTCTTCGAAATAGGCAAACGCATCCAGGACCAAAATTCCATACTGGCTACAGCGGCGGAGAAAAACGTGCCTATCATCTCCCCTGGTCTCGTTGATTCTATAGCAGGATTTCAACTGTGGATTTTCGCCCAAGATAAAAACTTACACATCGATCCGCTTCTAGACACGAAGATACTTGTGAACAAGGTTTTCGAAGCAAAAAAGTTAGGGATAATCATCCTTGGTGGAGGATTGCCAAAACATTATGCTTTGTTCGCCAGTACCTTCCGTGGAGGTGTAGATAGTGCGGTTCAAATAACGATGGACCGTCCGGAGCACGGTGGATTAAGCGGTGCCACGTTGGAAGAAGCTATTAGTTGGAGCAAGGTGAAGAGGCGGGAGAAAACGGTTACAGTAATATGTGACGCAACCATAGCTTTTCCGTTTGTGGTTGCTGCAGCATTGAGCTGAACTTCTTCTTAACTCCACCAATCCCAGCCAAGTTTTTTGAAGCTCAAATACAGAATAGACAGTATTATCCCCCACGCTAGGGCTATACTGGCGTATTGGAGCACTATGTGTTCGGTAACATTGGTATAACATGTCCAAGCGCTTATCCCCCAAAGTCCTATAAGAAGGAGAATAAACATCGCTAAGTGAATGAGTTTTTCAGTGGTCAACTAGATTCCTCCAACAAATTTTAGTTTATGAATTCACATTTTTCCGTTACTAGTTGTTAAAGCTTTCCTCTGAACTAGAATCCCAACCTTTATTTTAGGCGACTTAAAACTATATTTTGGAGCCGATGATGCGAGAAGAGCCGTCGGATTCTAGTGAAGACCCCTGGTGAAGCTGAGGCTCATCAAGGTTTCGTCTTCTAGAATGGTTATTCAATCTTTATTTCGTACTTCTTTTTTCTGGGCAAACGAACTTCAAGTATCCCGTTTTTGAAAGAAATTTTCCTCTCTTCTTTTTCGACTGCAACGGGAACACGAACTTGACAATAGAAGGTAGAGAACTCTCCTTCTTGATGTGTTATCCCTAAATCTTCGAAACATATTTTTCTTTTTAGTTTTGCTTTGATCTCGAATAGGTTATCGTTTAAAGGTTTAACTTCTATTGTATCCTTTTCGGCGTAAGGTAGGTCGGCAGTTATGACTACCTCATCTGGCGTTATAAACACGTTACATAAGGGTTCTAAAGTGCATGTTCGCGGGTTCCAGCTAGGATGGTCTACAAAGAATTCTCTAAGCTGTTCTTCAATTTCTTCTTCTATAGCCCTCATATATTCACTTATCAGTTCGAATATGGAACGTCTACGTCTTTCAAACGTCATTCCCCTTTCTCCTCCTTAACTCTAAACATATAAAGGAATGTCATACTCCTGTGCCTTACGCATCTTACTCAACTCTCTCTCCGTCCTCTTCATTATATCCCTAGCTTTCAATCGTATCTCCTCCCCTTTCTCTATAAGTTGGGAAACATCTATTTCCACAGCAATCACTCGCGAAAGTTCTTTCAAAACCATTGCGGCCGCGTGAGGATCTGGATAATTGTAAAAAGCTTGAGCAAGCAACCCTACAGCTGGAATGTTTCGTTGCATGCAGTATTGCAGCACAAGCGCGTAGGGTCCGACCATGTAGCCTTCTCGTAGAATTTCAAAAGGCTTATCGAGTTTTCGTCCTTGCCATTCGATTTTTCCTTCAAGCCATTGCACAAGTTGCGGGTTTGAGGCTATAGCGAAGACTTTTGGCTCATTAATCTCTTGACGATTAGGTGTAGGGATTCCGCCTATAGAGACTACTATGTTCACGTTTTTCTGCTCCCCCCATTCGACGAGGGAGCGCATTATGCGGTGGATGGCGTTTGCTGGGAGGGCTACTTCGGAAACGGCTAACAGTAATTCTTTATTTCCGAAAATTCTTAACGGCATGTGAGGTGTTCCTTTATGTAGAACTATCATTGGTGGTAACAAATCTGTGTCTATATAAGCAACTTCTTCAAGTTTTAGTTCGGAAATCATATGAGAAGCAGCAATTACCCCTACAAGTCCGACATCTGGCATGCCGAAAAGCAGTACAGCGCTGGATGGAATAGATGTCCGTTCCACCACTCTAACATAATTAGTTAACGACAACTTTCTCCTCACCTAACAATTTCAGACGCTTATAAAAAAGAGTTATGGCTAGGTTTGAATATCTATTTAAATGGGAAAAAAGGCTTTAGTTCTGGAGGTTAGAATGACTCTAGAAAAGCTCGGGTCTTCACTCTATCAAGCTTTGAAAAAGGTTTTCCGAGCATCCATTATAGATGAAGCTACAGTAAAAGAGCTTGTACGTGACATACAGCGTGCCTTGTTGCAAGCAGATGTAAACGTTAAGCTAGTTCTAGAAATATCGAAACATATCGAGGAAAGAGCCCTTAAAGAAAAGCTTCCTCCTGGCATTTCCCGAAAGGAGCATATAATAAAGGTTGTTTACGAAGAGTTAACTCGATTTCTAGGCGAAAAGCCCGTTCCGCTAAAGTTAAAGCCCGGCGAAAGAAAAGTTGTTATGCTTGTTGGAATTCAGGGGTCTGGAAAGACAACAGCAGCTGGAAAACTAGCGCGATATTTCCAAAAAAGAGGACTTAAAACAGCACTAATATGTACTGATACATATCGTCCCGGAGCCCTAGCTCAACTTCAACAACTCGCAAATCGCATAAATGTGCCTATTTACGGCGAACCCAAAACCAAAAATCCAGTTAGGATAGCGTTAAATGGACTTAAACATTTTAAAGACAAAGACTTGGTAATAATTGACACGGCTGGGAGGCATAAGGAAGAGAAAGAATTAATAAAGGAAATNAAGCAACTCGAAAAAGCCATAAAACCCGATGAGATAATGCTTGTAATTGACGGCACCATCGGACAACAAGCCATGGCTCAAGCTCAGGCTTTCCACAAAGCCACCCCTATAGGCTCTATTCTTGTGACAAAACTTGATGGCTCAGCACGTGGCGGCGGCGCCCTCTCCGCAGTAGCCGCAACAGGCGCCCCGATAAAATTCATTAGTACTGGCGAAAAACTCGGAGATATAGAGCCATTCATTCCATCTCGCTTTGTAGGTAGACTTCTTGGGATGGGAGATCTTGAAACTCTCATAGAAAAGGTCAAAGAAGCCGAAGTAAAAGTTCCGGAAAAAAAGGCGAAAGCCTTCCTTACTGGAAAATTCACGCTAACTGATATGTATGAACAATTCGAAGCTGTAAAGGGAATGGGTCCATTTAAAAAACTCTTGAGAATGCTTCCAGGGATGTCTTACGATATTCCGGAGGAAATGTTGGAAACCGCTGAGGAACGTCTTGAGAGGTGGCGAGTGATAATTCAGTCCATGACCCCGCAGGAAAGGGAAAATCCTAAAATCTTAAACTCTTCACGAATAAGGCGTATAGCTCGAGGTTCCGGCACAAGCGAAAGGGAGGTTAAAGAGCTTGTTAAACAATATTTTACCATGAAACGTCTGCTTAAATCTCTTCGGAGAAAACGTTTACCCTTCTTTGGCAAAAAGAAGATGCAGATTCCTTTTAGGAAATAGCTTATAACAACAAAAAGGTTGAAAAAGTTGCTTCCATTTCAAGAACAGGTTCTTTCTAAAGCTTTAGAAATTCTCAAAAAATACCCCTTATGTGATCATTGTTTAGGTAGACAGTTCGCCCTGCTAGGATACGGAGTTGAAAACGCTGAACGCGGAGCCGCAATAAAGCTCATATTAACTTTAGACGCCAACGCGCTCCTTCCCGCCCAAAAAAGAAAAGGAATCAAACTCCTAAAAATTTTGATTTCCCACGGTTTTTTTAAAACCGCTAAAGAAACACTGTATAAAATTACGGGAAAAACACTCAAAGGGCAATCGAGAACTTGTTACTTATGCGAAAACAAATTCGAAAAAATCCAAAAAATCACAGAAAAAATAGTGGAAAAACTAGGTGCTTATGAATATCATAACTTTGTAATAGGCATAGAATTACCCGTTGAAGTTGAGGAACGCGAAGACGAGTTCAAGGCAGAGTTTCAGATAAAACATGGCGAAAACCTACGCAACGAATTTGGAAGAACAATAGGCAAAAAAATAAGCGAGAAAACCGGAAAACCAGTAAACCATAGAGCGCCGGACATAGTTGTACTCCTGAATCCCTTCACAGAACAAATTCGATTACAAATAAACCCCCTATACATTAGGGGACGCTACCGCAAACTAATCCGGGGGATACCTCAAGCTAAATGGATTTGCACCCAATGCCAAGGAAAGGGATGTCCAAAATGCGGAGGCGCTGGAAAAATGTATCCAGAATCAGTAGAAGAGCTTATTTCCAAACCAATCCTCGAGGCCGCCCAAGGCACAAAAACTTCATTCCATGCTTCAGGACGAGAGGATGTGGATGCACGAATGCTCGGAACTGGCAGACCCTTCATAGTTGAAGTTGCCAATCCCCGAAAAAGACTCCTAGACCTAAAAGCATTAGAACTAACGATTAATAAACGCGCCGAAGGAAAAATCGAAGTGTTAAACCTCAAACTAGCCGACAAAAACATTGTTAGAAAGCTGAAAAAAGCTGAAGCCACCCAAAAATTGTACCGCATTATCGTAAAGTTTGACAAAAAAGTAAGCGATGAAGAACTTATCTTATTAGAGAAAAAGCTAAGTCGCATTATGGTTCGACAGAAAACCCCCCGTAGGGTTTTACATCGGAGGGCTGATTTAACCCGAGAAAAGTACATATATAAGGTGAAAGTTAAAAAGTTGACACCTAAAATGGCGGAAATACGAATCCTTTGTCAAGGAGGATTATACATAAAAGAACTGGTCACCGGAGACATGGGAAGAACTGTTCCAAGCGTTTCCCAAATCCTTAATACGAATGCAACACCTTTAGAGCTCGATGTGTTAGAAGTAATGCTAAAGGAAGAATAAAAATGAGAAAATCTCATGGATATAGATCGAGAACCAGAAAACTCCTCAAGAAAAAGCCAAGGGAGAAAGGGAAAATAGGGCTAAGTAAACTCTTGCACGAGTATAAACCAGGTGACAAAGTGGTAATTAAGCTAAACCCCACCGTGCACAAAGGAATGCCTCATCGAAGGTATCATGGAAGGGTTGGAACCATAAAAGCTAAGAGAGGGAGAAGCTACGTCATCAGCATAACTCAAGACAATGCTGTAAAGACAATAATAGCCAGACCTGAACATCTAGAACCTCACAGAGGTGTCTAAACAGATGTCTGAAAGAAAGGAAGAAAGGCTACTAACCCTCCCGGAAGTAAAGAAAATACTAGAATCTATGGACGAATCCCTACTCGACCAATTCCAACGGAGAACTTTAAACTACCTATTCAAATTCTCAAAGGTAGAACCGGAAAACGCAGTCAAGGTAGTTAAGAAACTAGTAGAAGAATTCGATGCAACCCCTGAAGAGGCTGTTCAAATAGTGAACTGTATGCCCAAGACAGTGGAAGAATTACGCATATTCCTTGCCAGTGGACGAAAAATAATAGAAACTGAAAAGTTAGAGGAAATGCTTCGACTTCTTAACGAAAACCGCAAAGCGTAGTAAGAGCTTTAAACTGTTTCTTTTTAAATTAAAGGCGAAGCATAATGGAAAAAAGATACGAAGAATACGCTTATGTACTGGATTTTCTGCCACACGGTCGCCCTGGAATACGAGTTTCCGGTAGAGCTGGATACCGAATGGGCGCCATAGTCCAACTGGTGGGAGAAGAGTATTTCACGCTTTTAGAGGCAACAGTAAAAGAGGGAGCTACACTAAAGCCTCAAGACCGGGTATATGTGGGGAAAAATCAAAGAAAAGAAATAACATACATAATTGGACGTATAGGGTATGACGAATTAACCTCAACCGCGAAAATGGAGCTTCCCGGGGTAGTAACCAAAATAGTAGAAAACCGGGAAAGATGGTTCATAAACTTCTTCAACACTGCCCAAGCTATAACTCCCCGCATGCACGCATTAGAACTCATACCAGGAATAGGCAAAAAATACATGTGGCAAATAATAAACGAACGGGAAAGAAAACCCTTCGAAAGCTTCGATGACCTACAAAAACGAACTGAAATCCCAAATCCTGCAAAGCTTCTGGTAAAAAGGATACTTGAGGAGTTGGCTGGCGAAAGCAAATATCGCCTTTTCACAAGAAGCACATAACCAAGAAAGGGAAACCCTTGAAACAACAACGTATTCCCTCCATTAGTAATGAGAGTTTGCTTCTGAGAAAATTGAAGATACTGCTACGTAAGAACAGGTTTTTTCCGAAAAAAAGGCTGGGGCAGAACTTCCTAGTGGATGAGTCACTAATCCAACGCATGATAAACTATGCTTCCCTAAATCCAGAAGACACTGTTCTAGAAGTCGGAGCGGGCTTTGGCTTTTTAACATGGCGTTTAGCACAACGTTGCAAACGAGTTTTAGCTGTTGAAGTTGATAAAAAACTCATCCGTGCCCTCCGTCACGAACTCAAAAACTTGAGTAATGTAGACTTAATAGAAGGGAACATACTGAAAGTTCCAATTCCGCCTTTTAATAAGGTTGTTTCAACCCCGCCTTATTCTATTTCTTCGCCCCTACTTTTCTGGCTCCTAGGGAAACCTTTCAAACTCGCCGTATTAACCTTCCAAAAAGAGTTCGGCCAGCGAATAACAGCCTCTGTAGGAAGTAAAGATTACAGCCGCTTAACAGTCGCCACTTATTACCGAGCGGAAGCCGAAATCTTGGAGAACGTGCCAAAAACATCTTTTTATCCCTCACCTGACGTAGACTCTGTTCTTATCCGCCTCAAACCTAGAGAAACTCCACCGTTCAAGGTGGAAAACCTCAGTTTTTTTCATGAAATATTACAGGTGTTATTTACCCAGCGCAACAAAAAACTAAGAAACGCTGTTACGCTTTTCCTTCACAAAAAGGGAATGCGGAGAGCTCAAGCCATTAAAATAGCTGACTCTTTAGTTTTTCACGATAAACGAGTTAGAGAACTTGCACCTGAAGACTTCGGAGCAATTGCAAATGAACTTTACCAAAAAATTAAAAGAAAGTAAGAAAGTATTCTTCAAAAACTGCGTTTTCCATATAGACGAAAATGTCTACGAACCAGCTGAAGACACTTTCTTGCTAGCAGAAAATCTCTATGTAACAAGCGGGGAACACTTTTTAGATATGGGAACGGGCTGTGGGATAATAGCTATTTTGGCAGCTAAAAAAGGCGCTAAAGTAGTGGCAACCGACATTAATCCATATGCTTTAAAATGCGCACGAAATAACGCTAAACTAAACAGGGTAAAAATAGAATTCCGGCTTGGCAACCTTTTCGAACCAATAGAGCCTACTGAGAAATTTCATATAATAGCATTCAATACACCCTATCTTCCCTCTGAAAAGAGTTTAAACAAACGAGATCCCATAGAAAGGGCTTGGAACGGAGGACTGGACGGAAGAGAAATAATTGATGCTTTCATTTTTCAAGTTTCGAATTTCATTGAAAAGAAAGGAAAGGTGCTTTTGATTCAATCTAGACTCTCCGACATACATAGAACTATTCTAACATTTGTTGAGAAGGGAATGCAAGCTCGAATAAAGGCTAAATTGGACGTTTTTTTCGAAACGATCGTTCTAATAGAAGCGGAAAATCGCTAACCAAGCAATCAACAATATAGAATAATAAAAGGTTTTCTGTTAAATAAATTTGTTAAAAAAGTATATAACTATAGCAATTTATTTTGCTAGACAAATAAGGAGCCAATCTTAAATGTGCATACTCGGTAAGGACCGTTTAAAGGAACTCATCGAAAAATATCGGTGTATTTACCCCTTTGACTATAATCTACTAGATGGGGACAGTTACGTGCTCACGGTAAAAGATGAAACAACCTTAAATTATCTAGAACATCAAAACATAATCTCTTATGAGATAGTTTTTACTCCACCAAACTTTGTGGCGCATTTGACCGCTAAAAGCAAATACGGAAGAATGGGTTTATCCTTCCTAAACGCCGCCAAAGTTCATAGCGGATTCATAGGGAGGCTAGCCCTAGAAATAGTCAATCTCAACAACGACCGCAAACCCATAACCATTAAACGAGGCGAACCTTTCATGCATATAGAATTTGAAACCCGGGAAGGAACACCTGCACCCTATACAGGTCCTTATCAATTCCAATATATGGGTGAAGAGGAAATCCGAATGTATATCCCCATACTGAGGGAAGTTTTTCCAAATTATGAAGAACTAGCTAAAACATGGTTCAAAAACAAAAACTACATCTAAATTTACCTAGAAACAGTATTCTAGTTTCATAACAGTAATTAAGCTTTTAACAAACGAACTCCTTAAATATATCGGCTCTGCAATGCAGAGGGGAGATAGAATTGCGTGCACGTAATTACCGGGCAGTAAAAGGACAGCCTTACACTAGAAAAGAGTATATTAAAAGCCTGCCTATGCCAAAAATAACAAAATTCACTATGGGCGACCCAACCGCAAAATTTCAGTTTCAAGCTCGCCTAATCGCCTTGAAAAAAGCACAGGTTCGCCATAATGCGTTAGAAGCTGCTCGAGTAGCAGCGAACAGGCTCCTAAGCCGAAAATTAGGAAAGGAATACTGTCTACGTATATTACCTTACCCACACACTATACTACGTGAAAATAAGATGATTTTCGGGGCTCATGCTGATAGGCTTCAAGATGGAATGCGAAGAGCCTTTGGTAAGCCAATAAGCACAGCTGCTCGTGTAAAACCAAACCAGACCATAATGACTGTGGACATTAACGCTGATCACATAGAAGCTGCAAAAGAAGCGTTAAAAAGGGGCGCAGCTAAACTTCCCATCCCATGCAGAATTGTAATAGAGGAAATTTCACCCGATTAAACTTTTCAGGATGTTAAGGGAGAGAAAGATAAGTGAACGAAGAAAGAAAGGAGCTAGTTCTATGGTTTGAAGAGCTCAGAAAAGAAGACGTGCCAATAGTTGGAGGAAAAAACGCTAACCTAGGTGAAATGATAAAGGCGGGTATTCCTGTTCCGCCAGGATTTGCCATAACCGCTTATGCTTATCGAAAGTTCATCGAAGGAACCGGGATAGCTCAGAAAATATATGGCATAATTCAAGAAACAGTCACAGATATGAATAATCCACAACAGTACGAGGAAGCCTCAAGGAAGATCCGGGAACTTATTGAATCCACACCAATGCCAAAAGAAATAGAAGAAGCAATACGTAATGCCTATGCTCAGCTGAACATGAGAACAAACACATCTGAAGTGTTTGTTGCTGTCCGTTCTAGCGCCACAGCTGAAGATTTACCTGACGCCTCTTTTGCAGGACAACAAGAAACTTTCCTAAACGTGAAAGGAGTCGACGAACTTTTAGAAAAAACTGTTAAGTGCTGGTCAAGCCTCTTCACGCCTAGGGCCATCTTCTACCGTACTCAGAAAGGTTTTCCTCACGAGAAAGTTTTGATAAGCGTTGGTGTCCAAAGAATGGTGAACTCTCGAGCCGCCGGAGTAATGTTCACCATCGATCCCGTTACAGGGGACCCGAGCAAAATAGTGATTGAGGGAAACTACGGGCTGGGCGAGTCCGTTGTTTCCGGAGCGGTGACGCCCGACGACTATATAGTGGACAAGAAAACGCTAAAAATACTGGAAAAACGAATTGGCAAGAAAACCGTGGAATATATTCGGGATCCAGAAACAGGAAAAACCGTTCATTTAGAGGTTTCACCCGAAAGACAAGCTCAACCATGCCTAACCGACGAGGAAATAGTTAAACTGGCAGAGCTGGGTAAAAAAATAGAAGAGCATTATGGGAAGCCCCAAGACATTGAATGGGCAATTGAAAGAGATGCTTCTTTTCCTGATAATATCTTCATAGTCCAGTCAAGACCTGAAACCGTTTGGAGCATGAGAAAAGTGGAAGCTGAGAAACCTGAGGCAGTAGGTTTTAAGCCAGCTGCAGAACTTAAAGTGGTAGCAAAGGGAATATCCGCTGGAAAACGTGACATAGGAGTAGGTAAAGCTAAAATTGTTTTCTCCCCAGATGAAGCTACAAAGATGATGCAAAAAGGCGACATTCTCGTAACAATTATGACAAATCCTGACTTTGTCCCTTACATGAAAATGGCAAGCGCCATAGTAACGGATAAGGGAGGAGTGACCTGCCACGCCGCTATAGTGAGCCGCGAGTTAGGGATACCCTGTGTGGTGGGAACAGAAACAGCAACCAAAACAATGGAAACTGGAAAGGAATACACCGTAGATGCTCGAAGCGGGGTGGTCTATGAAGGCAGACTGCCCACCCTAACTCCAACTTCAAAAACTACGCCTACAATAACCATTGCTGGAGCAATGGTTCAGCAAGCACCAGTAACTGCCACAAAAATATACATGAACCTTGGCGTCCCAGAAAAAATTGAGGATTATAAGCATTTGCCTTTCGATGGAATAGGATTGATGCGAATTGAGTTCATATTGGCCAGTTATATCGGCGAACATCCACTTTACCTTCTGGAAACCGGACAAGCGCAGAAGTTTGTTGATAAGCTTGCTGAAGGCATCTCCACAGTCGCTAGGGCCATTCAACCTCGCCCTGTAGTAGTCCGATTCAGCGATTTTAAAACCAATGAATACCGTGAACTTAAAGGCGGAGAAAAATACGAAATCGAGGAAGCAAACCCTATGTTAGGATGGCGAGGGGCAAGTCGTTATATAAGCAAATGGTATGAAAAGGCTTTCCGGTTAGAATGTCAAGCAATAAAAAAATGCCGCGAAGAATGGGGATTAAAAAACGTCTGGGTTATGCTACCAATGATTCGAACTCTCTGGGAAGCCGAAAGATGCCTCCAAATAATGCGGGAAGAAGGGTTAGAACACACTAGAGATTTTCAAGTCTGGTTCATGGCAGAAACACCGTCAATAGCTATTTTGGCTGATAAATTTTCAAAGCTCTGCGACGGCTTTTCCATAGGGTCCAACGACATGACCCAAGGAATCCTTATGATTGATCGTGACTCAGAACGATTGGGACAAATGGGATACTTTGATGAAAGAGATCCAGCCGTAAAACGAATAATCGCTCACCTAATCCAGGTGGCTCACGAAAACGGATGCACCGTTTCCATATGTGGTGAAGGGCCGTCCAACCTACCTGACTTCACGGAGTTCCTTGTGCGATGTGGGATAGACAGTATATCAGTAAATGCGGACGCCGTTATAAGTACCCGTCAACTCGTAGCTAGCATAGAGCATAAGATATTGTTGGAAGGGATGGCTGAATTACGTGGGCGTTCTTTGGGACGTAAAACTCGAAGGTCACGACAAGAATGGGCGCCTCAATGGGAATAGCTCCTAAAAAATGATTTTCCTTTCTCCTAAATTAAATTAAAGAGGTTTCTATTTTGAGAACTTTCGATTTTGAGGAAGAACGGCTGAAACGGGAAATAACAAAGCTTGAGGCAAAAACCGTTTTGTTACAGCTTCCGGAAGGGTTGAAACCTGAAGCTATACGTTTGGCAAGAAGACTTCAAAAGCTGGGAATTTTACCGGTAATATCTGCTGACCCATGTTATGGTGCATGTGATCTTGCCTTACAAGATGCGGAAAGCCTAGGAGTTGACCTCATTATCCACTTTGGACACACCAAAATGGTAAAACATGAGAGAATTCCAACCCTTTATATAGAAGCAAGAGCGAACTTGGACATTGAGAAATCCGTTGAAAAAACAATTCCGCTACTGGAAAATTATGGAAAAATCGGGTTAGTAACCACTGTACAGCACGTTCATATGCTGGAAAAAGCAAAAGAAATACTTCTTGGGTGTGGTAAAACCGTAGCAATAGGCGACTCTGGAAAGCTACCTCATGCTGGACAGGTAATCGGATGCGATTATAGTAATGCAAAAGCCGTGGCAAAGGAAGTTGAAGCGTTCCTCTTTTTAGGTGGCGGACGCTTCCACGCAATAGGAGTAGAACTAGCCACTCGAAAACCTACCATAGTAGCAAATCCCTACCAAAAAACAGCCTTTACTATCGAAAAGGAAGCCAAAAAAATAGTCAACCAACGATGGACAGCCATAGAAGAAGCCAAAGAGGCGAAAAACTTCGGGGTACTCTTAGGTTTAAAGATTGGCCAAAAACAAATGGAAACAGCACTAATCCTTAAGGAAAAACTTTCCAAAGCTGGGAAAAGCGTCTTTTTACTTGCTATAAGGGAGATAACTCCTGAAGCGTTACTGCAATTTCCAACTTTAGAAGCCTATGTCAACACTGCTTGCCCTAGAGTTGGGTTAGATGAAACTTCAAAGTTCCATAAACCTGTGCTAACGCCTAAGGAGGCGGCTGTGGTGCTGGGCGAAAAATCTTGGGAACAACTATGCAGCGACGGATGGTTCGGAAACTAACTCTCAAGAAACTCCTAAACCAGTTAGCGCCTCATCCGTCACCAAAACCAAGCCTAGAACAATACACAATCCCAGCGGACCTAGCAGCCGAAATTCTATACTTAGCAGCTTATACCTACAACGCAATAATCGGAAAAGCAATTCTGGACCTAGGATGCGGAACTGGAAGACTAGCTATAGGAGCAGCCTTCTTGGGAGCTAAACAAGCAATAGGCGTAGATATCGATACAACAGCAATAAGAACGGCGCAGAGAAACGCAGAAAAGGCAAAAATGCAAGAGAAAACACAGTGGGTTGCTTCTGATATTCACACTATAAGAGGAAAATTCGACACAATTCTCCAAAACCCGCCCTTCGGTGTTCAAAAAAGAAAAGCTGACACAAAATTTCTGGAAAGCGCCCTAAAACTTGGCAATATTGTCTTTTCACTTCATAAAAGAGGAAAAGTAACCACATCATCGTTTCTAATCAAGTTCATTACGACGCATGGTGGAAAAATAAAAGCTATTCATCCAATGCGAATGGCTATCCCATACATGTTCTATTTTCATCGAAAACAAAGACATGAATTTCCTGTAGATCTATATGTGATAGAAAAATAAGGGAATTTCAAGATTTGTTGAAGTCTCTTCTTTTTGTTTATTTTTCTTTTTCCTGAGTAGACCTTGCCTTCTCTAGCCTTTCGATTGACTCTGTCCATGATTTTATCCATTTTTTGGAGTTTTCGGCTACGGCATCTTTAAAGCCCCATCCGAAGGCTATGCCTAGTCCAACGCCAACGCCTATGGCGATTCCCCATGCCAGTGCGTTAGCGAACACATAGAGAATGCTGACGTCTATTTTCATTTGGGAAAGCGCTAGTATGGTAACAACTCCGTAAAGGAAAAGCCTCAATCCGTCGGCGAAAATTCTTGAATAGGCGATTTCGGCTTCTTCGCCTAATTGTTTAATGAAATCGGCGACGTAGTCGATTATTATGAAGCCAACGACAAATATAACTATGCCAGCGATGAAGCTAGGAAGGTAGGATACCACCATGTTCATGTATCCACTTAGTACTGTGATTTGTAGAATGTCCACAGCTGCAAATATCGCCACTAGGTAAACGAACCAACGCACTACTAAGTCAAAGAAGCCGACACAGGTTATCCCTGAACGCTCTAATGTTTTCCCCACAAGGGTCTTGCGTAAGGCATCATCAACTCCAGCCTTATCCAAAAGCTTTGAAATAGCCTTGCCTAATGCTTGACCAGCAATCCAGCCTATGATTAGCGCTACTACTGCTCCCGCAACTCTTGGGAGCATGTCTGCGATATTGATAGCTAAACTGTTTAAGAAGTTTTCGAGCCACATATTTTGAAATTAGCACCTTGGAAGTATTTAAACTTGAAGTTTCCAAAAAGAACTTTCAACGCATCTTAAAGTCTTCCGGGATAAGAATCAAAAGGTTTATTGCGAAGTGGAGAAGAAATAGAAAAGGAAACTTCGACAATCATCAGTTAGTTTCCACTCCTATGCATTAAGAAGCTGCAACAAGGAGCTTGTAATGTTTGAGTGAAAGGAGAAGTGGATTATTCGTTACTCCTGGAGAAAAATTAGGGGTTATCGAAGAATTCACCCCTGGAGCTGGAACCTACGTAAAGAATGGGATAATCTATTCTAAAATTGTAGGTACAGCCCTACTTGACATGCTTAACAAAAAGGTTTACGTATATCCCTCAACTCATCCTGCAAACGTTCCACGCGTAGGGAGCATAGTATTAGGACAAGTCACCAGCGTCACTAACAAGTTAGCAGTTATACGAATCTTCAAAATTGGACGCCGTCGCCTATCAGGCTTCTTCACCGGGGCTTTGCATATTTCTGATGTTTCCCGAGGGTATGTTGAAACGATGTATGATGTTTGTAAGCCGGGCGACATTATTCGAGCGAGGGTAATAAGCTTGTTAAACCTAACTTACCATCTCTCAACTAATGATAAAAACCTAGGTGTGGTGTACGCCTTTTGTTCTAACTGCGGGACTATGCTTGAAAAACGCAAACAAAGGCTTTCATGTTTGAAGTGTGGTAAAACTGAAAAACGTAAAGTGGCGCTTGATTATGGTAAAGGGATCCGTTAGGAGGGAGTTCCTTGAAAGTGACTATATTGAGGAAAACGAAGAATGAGTTAGAAATGGAAGTTGAAGATGCAGGACATACTCTGTGCAATTTGCTACAGAAGGAGCTATTACAAAACGAAGATGT
>MTLR01000018.1 GCA_002010925.1 Candidatus Bathyarchaeota archaeon JdFR-04 | reverse complement strand
TGTTTTATGAGCTTCGCACACAGCGAGGAGGATATTGAAAAAACCTTGGAGGCGGTGAGTAATTCGATATGAAACTCGTTGTTGGAACGAGGGGCAGTAAGTTGGCGTTGGCTCAAACTCAAAGGGTTGTTGAGGGGTTGAAGGATCGTTATGAGGTTGAGGTAAAGGTCATAAAAACCACAGGCGATGTGATGAAGGACAAGCCGCTTTACGAATTCAAGGGCATAGGGGCTTTTGTGAGAACCTTAGATACCAAGCTTGCTGAAGGAGAAATTGATGTTGCTGTGCACAGCTACAAGGATGTTCCGAGCCAGAGGGTAGAAGGGACGGTTATAGCTGCTGTTCTTGAGAGAGATAGTCCTTGTGATGCCCTTATCTCAAAGAAAGGAGAGAGCATAGATGAGCTTCCAAAAGGGGCTGTGATTGGAACTTCCAGTCTCAGAAGGAGGGCACAGCTCAAAAGGTTGCGTGGGGATTTGGAATTTGAAAATCTGAGGGGAAATCTGGACACAAGGTTAAGAAAGCTTAATGAGGGAATTTACGATGCGATTGTGGTTGCTGAGGCTGGTTTACAGAGACTGGGTCTTGATAGAGAAGTTGAGTATCAGAGATTTGACCCATGTACAGTAGTTCCACCCGCAAATCAGGGAATTATAGCTGTTGCAACCCGAAAAGGTGAAGAAGACCTTGTTTCGTTTCTGAATGATGAAAAGACTTGGCTTGAGGCGAGAGTTGAAAGAGCTGTGGTGAGAGAGCTTGGTGTCGGATGTGCTGTTCCTGTCGGCGTTTACGCTGAAGCAGGGGCTAAGTTGAAGCTAATATGCGAAATTCTTAATGAAAAATACATCAGGGTAGAAGAAGAGTTTTCAAAGGAGAGAGCGGTTGAAGAGGCTGTAGAGATCGGAAGAATGCTGAGGAAAGAGATTTATGGTAGGTAAAGTTTATATCGTCGGAGCGGGACCGGGAAAAAAGGATTTGCTTACTCTCAGAGCCTATGAGCTGATAAAAAAAGCAGACGTNATTCTCCACGATGAACTCATTGGTGAGGTTGCAGATTTGCTGGAAGAGAGTAAAGCAGAAGTTATAAACGTCGGAAAAAGGGGTGGAAAGCACAGAAAGAGTCAGGAAGAGATAAACGAAATGCTTGTTCAATATGCGAGAAAGGGCAAGGTTGTTGTAAGACTTAAGGGTGGAGATCCATGCATTTTTGGTAGAGGTGGTGAGGAGGCAGAGTGTCTCGCCAANCACGGAATCCCGTTTGAATTCGTTTCCGGTGTGACCTCTGCAATTTCTGTGCCGGCGAATGTTGGCATCCCAATCACCCATCGCCGCTACGATCCAGCTGTTGTTTTCATAACTGGTAGAGAGAGTAGAGAGAGGTTGAACTGGGAGGCTTTAGCCCAACTCAACGCCACTATCGTGGTTTTGATGGGTGTTGGGAGGATCGAAGAAATATCGAGACTACTTATTGAACACGGAAAGAGTCCCGAAACGCCAGTGGCGGTAATTGAGAAAGGCTTCTCTGAGGAGCAAAGAGTCATAATTACAAAACTNGCTGAGATTTCCGAGAGAGTGAGAAGGGAGAAAATAGAGGCACCTGCTGTAATCGTTATAGGAGAGGTTGTGGAGCTTTTCAACGTCTTGTCGGAAGTATTGGAAAAATAGAGGTCAAGATTTAAATTCAGCTGGTTTAATTAGTCTAATGGGGGTTGAACTTCCGGGTGTCGGGACGAAGTATGAGATAGATACTGCTGGTGGAAGAATAGCTGTTGTCTTTCTTGAGGGTGGAGAGATACAGCTTTATATCCTTGAAAGAGGTTGCGAAAAGCCTTGTGTAGTCAATCTGACAAATGTTGAGGCAAGAAGACTTGGGAGCATTTTATCAGGAGCGATATTCGAAAGGGAGGAGGAGGGTGTTGAGGTAGCATTTCCACAAATATCGGAACTCAGGATTACGGTTCATACNTACACAGTGNCAAAAAGTATCGCGGGGAAGACGATAGAAGAACTAAAAATAAGAAAAAATACAGGAGTTACGATTATAGCGATCTCGAAAGAGGATAGAAACATTATCAGCCCGTCTCCCTCAACAAGGCTTGAAGAGGGAGACATAATAGTGGTAATCGGTGAGCACGATCAGATAAGGAGATTCGAAGAACTCATTCTTGGAAGGTAGAATAATGTCAGACGCGCTTGTTGTAATCCCAGTGGCAACCTTAGCGGCAATTCTGTGCAGAAAACTCAACTTCACACCCATCCCACTTTATATACTCGTGGGCATGCTAATGGGTCAGACGGGGATTATTGAGGGGGACGAAACCGGAAAATTCCTTGGTAGTTTGGGAATAGTCTTTCTGCTGTTCTACATAGGTTTGAAGATAAACCCAAAAACTTTGAGAACGAATATAGGTGGAATAGCTTTAGCCGGTTTAATTGACTTTGTTTTCAATTTCACGCCTGCTTTTATTCTCTTATCTCTATTGGGCTTTGACCTTCTTAAGGGTTTCATACTGGCGTCAGCAATTTACATAAGTAGCTCCGCAGTCAATCTAAAGTTACTCATAGATGGGAGGAAGCTAATCTATCCTTTTGCAGAAACTGTAGTGTGGCTCATGGTTTTTGAAGATGTAGTTCTCATAGCAATTCTTTCAATCCTCTCGGCGAGGGAAATTTTGTCTTTTCTGCTAATAATTCCTCTTCTCGCCTTAGTTTATGTAATCTACCGCTCAAACCTTTTGTCAGGTCTCTTCAAAAGGGATGACGAGATTCCTGTTCTTCTAACCTTCACGATCCCATCCTTAGCCCTGCTCGTTGCTGAGAAGCTTAAATTATCAGAAGCACTTGTTGCTATTAGCCTCGGCATATCATTCAGTAGGCACGGAATTGACAGCATCACCCGTCCCTTTAAGGACATATTTCTTGCAATCTTCTTCGTTT
Organism: Candidatus Bathyarchaeota archaeon JdFR-04; assembly: GCA_002010925.1. GTDB lineage: Archaea > Thermoproteota > Bathyarchaeia > Bathyarchaeales > UBA233 > UBA233. The sequence continues at coordinate 1,719 of MTLR01000018.1, read as the reverse complement.
TCTTTGGAACACTGATAACATTCAAAATTTCTGATTTTTCAATTGTCCTTTTGCTTGCAGCAGTTGCTGTTACCGGAAAATTCGTAAGTGGTTATGTGATAGGAAAATTCATACATGATTCAACTAAGGATGGTGTTGAGATATTCAAGCACACTGTTGCGAGGGGAGAGTTCTCAGTCATTTTATCATCACTCTTCGCTTTAGAAAATGCGGGGATAATTGCCGGAATCGTGCTGTTTACTTCGGTTCTCGGTCCGATATTAACAAAGATTAGATGAATCACACAAACCTTATGGTTTCAAGGTTCAGTGGAGCCCTCGTTTCGATTCTGTATGTCTTGTAAATGCTCGAAGCGAGTTCGATGCACTTCGACTCGTCTCCGTGCACGGTAGCAACCTTTTCAGGTTTTGAGTTGAGATATTTGATGTAATTCATCAGTTGCCTTCTGTCAGAGTGTCCAGAGAAGCCATCCACAGTCTCGACCTCCATTTTTACCTCAACAACCTCTCTTCTTCCGTTGACCGGGAAAGGCACCTCCTTCCATCCCTTTTGAATCTTTCTACCCAGCGTTCCTTCAGCCTGATAACCGACAAAAACTATCGTATTTCTTTCATCCTCTGCTAAGTGTCTGAAGTACTCCATAACAGGCCCGCCGTTGAGCATACCGGATGTGGCGATGATGACGCAGGGCGATGGGTCGCTGATTACTTCTTCTCTCTTGGAGGATGAGTCCACTCTGACGAAGTTCTCGCTGATGAATGGATTAATCCCGTGGTAGAAAATCAGGTCTCTGAGATGGGCGTTGAGGTATTCGGGATACGCAGTGTGAATGGCTGTTGCTTCGTAGATCATTCCGTCAAGATAGATGTATGTTTCCCTGAGCCTTCCTTCCCTCATCGCTTCTTCAAGCACTATCATAACCTCCTGACTTCTTCCAACGGCAAAGGTAGGAATTAGGACTTTTCCACCTCTGTCGAGTGTTCTGTTGATAACTTCAACCAGCTTTTCCTCTGCCTCCTTCCTTGAAGGTTGCAAGTCATTTGCTCCACCGTATGTTGCCTCCATTACTAACGCCTCAAGCCTCGGGAAGTTCGTTGCTGCCCTGTCGAAAAGTCTTGTCTTCTCAAACTTGAAATCTCCTGTGAAAGCGACGTTGTAGTGCCCTTCTCCAATGTGAAAGTGTGCTATGGCTGAGCCGAGGATATGTCCTGCGTTGTAAAAGGTAAGTCTGACATCGGGGCTGATATCGGTCACAACACCATAGTCAAGAGTNATNGTATGCTTCAAAGTCTCTCTTATCAGGTTGGAGTTGTAGGGGACAGCACTCCCCTCNCTTCCCGCAACCTCCAGAAAGTCGAGCTGCANAAGAACCATCAAATCTCTCGTGGGCGGAGTGAGNTATANCGGACCTCTGTAGCCGTATTTGTAAAGCAAAGGCACGAGACCGCAGTGATCTAAGTGAGCGTGGGTTATAACAACCGCATCAAGTGCATCGAGCGGCTGAACTTCAGGAATGTAGAGGTAGGGGGTGCTGGATAAATTGCTAACATTTACACCACAGTCAATCAGAATCCTGCTCTCAGGTGTCTGAAGCAGATAGCAACTCCTTCCAACCTCTCTGCTGCCACCTAAGAAGGTCACCCTGACCCATTTTTCCTCCATCAGAACTCCGCGATGTATCCTTTCTCCAATTCTCTTGAGAATTTCTGATCTGTCTTC
>MTLR01000080.1 GCA_002010925.1 Candidatus Bathyarchaeota archaeon JdFR-04 | reverse complement strand
ATTCCTGCAAGTCCTACAGCAAGTCCAGCTCCTACAGCAGCGCATCCCTTTATGAATGCTTCATCACTTATCAGGGCATCAACCATTTCTAACCACCTCCTTCAATCCTCCAAAAACTTTTTAACTCTCCCGAATGGAGAGTACTCCTTTCCTCCACCTTCAAAAAACTTAGTGAAGAACTCTACATAGTGCAATCGCAGTGACTGTAACCCAGGATCGAGTATTCCGAGCAACAGGTTTCCTGCATGTCCTATCAGCAGCAGAATTATTGCAACTGGTAGCAGCGCCATTCCTGGTGGTGTTCCTATTTTAACGCTGAGATAGTTTATAACAAAGGCTATGTAAACCGATGATAGACCAATAGCGAGCAATCGAGCGTAGCTGATAATCTGTCCAAACCACGTCAATAGCTCTACTGCCATTATAATTCCAAAAATGCCCATCTTCGGTATCTCTGCCTTCAGAAATATCACGAACCAGACGATGAGCAGGGGTAGTGCCAATACATAGAAGATATTGACTCCTGCCTGCCATCCATCCACCAAACCCGGAATTGGCAGTGGAACTTCTTTTCCTTCCTCAACCGTGTAGCTTCCCAGCATGTAGAGGTTGTCTGGAAGCAGATGTCCGAAGCCCTCTTCTGGTGGAGATGTGAAAATTCCGAGGTTGTAGCTAAATCCGAATATAAGCATCACCAAGCCAAGAACACCGATGAACCAGCACCCCTTTTCATAAATCGCCTCCTTCATTCCATGTTCTACGTAGACATTGTAGAAGCCAAGTGCGAAGCCCCATAGCATCTTGAACATACCGATAAGAAGCACAATGAAGAGCAGCGCCTTGACGCCGAATTCCTCCACTCTGTCGAACAGTGGGTGGTGGTGATTGAACGTGTAGAGCGCTGAAAGGGCGTCACCGAGGAAGTGTATCTTTGATGGTTCCTCTATTCCGGGAATTATGAACGGTCCAAAGAACTCTCCGTAGATGAAACCGAAGAGAATGGACGAGAGCCCACAATAAATAGCAATATTCAGCAGTTTCTGCCAGCCCTCTGTCCTGAAGACCGTTTTGAGATAAAGAGCAAGTATTGTTATTAGCAGGCCGTAACCCATGTCTCCGAGCATCATTCCGAAGAATATTGTGAAGAAGACAGCCATTATTGCACTTGGATCAAGCTCTTTGTACTTGGGTGTCGCATACGTTGTGGTAAGCAACTCGTAGTCCCTGACTATCGCAGGATTGTCGAGTTTGGTTGGCGGAACATCCTCCTCTTCTTCCTCAATGACTTCAACCACGATTTTGCCGTTCCTTTCTACTTCACTCCTGAATTCATCCAGCTGTTTGGCTGGAACGTATCCGACGATTACAAATGCGTATTTTGAAACGAGTGCCCTTAGGGGCAGCTCAGACTTGTCGAGTTCTGAACTCAGATACTCTTCAATGGCGAGTAAGAGCTCGGCTTCTTTCACCTTAATTTCCTCAATCTCTGTCTCAAGCTGCTTCTTCCTGTTTAGAAGCTCCTCTTTCTCCCTCTCAATCTCATTTATTCTGACATCGTAGTCGTCAATGTCCGGAACTGGCAGCTCTCTATACCCAAAGCCCTGAAGTGTTCTGAAGAACTCATCCCCGTATTCTGCCTTTACGAAAATTGCAACCAGCAACTCCTTCTGGTATTCTTTGATTACAGCATCAAACTGGTCTGTTATTTTACTCAGTTCCTCAACTGGATTCTCTTTGACGAGTCCAACAAAGCACCGCAAGTTCTTGTAGCCCTTCAGAAGTCTTGAGGGTATTCCCAGCACCTTTAAAGGTTCGATTATTCTCAGTTCGTCCTCTAATCCTCTTATTTTCTCATCAATGCTTCTGTTCTCTTCAATTTTCCTTCCAATTTGTTCTTGGTATTCCTCAAGCTTTTTGCTGAGCTTATCTTCAATTTCTTTTGACCTATACTTTCTCTTTGGAACAATTCTGCTTGGATCAATTTTCAGATAAGATATGTAACTCCTGAGCTGCACCAAACTGCGAGATATCAGAGATGCTTTTTCAAGCGGCTCGCCAATTCTGAAATACTCTGCCTCTTTTGGGTCTTCAATGTGGAGAAGGTTTACTTTGTATAAGGTTTCTGACGCATACTCAAGCTGCTCCTTTGGTCCCACTACTGAAATTTTAACCATCTTTTCCGGCTTAAGCATGCTCCACCATCCCTACAAACTCGTTATAGAGAAAATCTACAGCTTTCATTATGTTGTCTTTTCCGCTTTTCTCGAACTCCTCTATTTCCTTTGCTTTCTTTTGCTTTATTTCTTCTTTCTCTTTCTCTATCTCTGCTTTTACATTGTTGAGTATCTCCTCTTTGACTTTAGCAGCTTCAGCCTCGGCACTCTCAATAATTTCCCTTGCCTTCATCTTTGCTTCGAGAATTTTGTTTTTCTTTTCTTCCTCAGCAGCCCTGATACTTTCTTCAACTTTAATCTCTGCATCTTTAATTCTCTCAAGAATTTCTGTCCTATCCATGGTAACCACCTTGACTAAATTCTACACTTCAAAGACATCGAAAGCCTAACCGTAGCCTATTTAAGTTTTGTTATTTTTACGCAGGTTCTATTTGTAATTAAAAACGCATATTAATTATTTCATAAATTAGAAACCGAAAACGGAATATAATGGAGGAGATAAAAAATACCATGAAGGTTCTCGTGGTTGATGCTGGTGGTAGAGGTAACGCAATTGCTCATGCTTTCTCAAGAAGTGCAAGAGTTAAGGAAGTTTACGTCGCTCCCGGAAATGGTGGGAGCGAGTTTTTTGAAAAATGTAAAATTGCGAAGCTGAATGGAGAAAAGATACCTTCAATCAGGGCCATCAGCGAAATCGTAAAATTCGCCAAATATGCTGAAGTTGACCTTGTTTATATTGGACCCGAAGAGCCCCTCAGCCTCGGTTTGGTTGACAGGCTTGAAGAGGAGGGAATTGTCGCAATAGGGCCAAAAAAAGAGGCTACAATACTTGAGGCGAGTAAGTGCTGGGCAAAGGACTTTTTGAAAAAAATTGGAGTTCCNATCCCAGAATATNCGAACTTTGATGATCCAGAGGAGGCTAAGGAGTATATCAGGGAAAACTTCGAAGATGGAATCGTCGTAAAGGCTGATGGGCTTGCAGCAGGAAAGGGTGTTTACGTCTGCGAGTCCATCGAGGAAGCTTTTAGGGCTGTGGACGAGATAATGGTTCAGAAGAAGTTTGGAGAGGCTGGAAACAGAATCGTCGTTGAGGAGAGGTTGAGGGGGATAGAGGTAGCCTTTACTGCTGTTAGTGACGGAAAAACCGTTAAGCCCTTTGGACATGCGAAGGACTATAAGAGAGCNTTCGACAGTGACGATATAGAGGGTCTGAGAGACTTCTACATTGGCCTTACAAGAAAATTCTACACGAAAGCACAGATCGAGCAGCTTTTCAGGGAAGGAAAGCTTGTCAATCCTAACACCGGGGGTATGGGCGCAGTAAGCCCTCATCCAGATGTGGATGCGGAGATTGAGAGCAGGATAATGGAGATTGTGGTTGAGCCAATAGTAACAAAATTCAGGGAGCTTGAAGGGGTTGAATTCAGAGGTGTGCTTTATCCGGTCATAATGCTTGTGGAAGAGGAGGGGGAGCTAATCCCAAAGGTTTTGGAGATAAACGTAAGGGATTGTGATCCGGGTGCTGAAGCAAAGCTTCCGAGACTTGAGAGTGATATAGCTGAGATTTCGATGGCGATAGTCGAGGGAGAGCTCGAAAACGCTGATATAAAGTTTAGTAGCGACTGGTGCGTTGCTGTGTGTGCTGTGAGCGGTGCGTTGAAGGGTAGAGAAGGGTTGAAGCCCGGTTATCCTGCTNATCATTACACGAGCCAGCCGATAAGTGGTTTGGAGGATGCAATGAAGGAGGCGATAGTTTATGCAAATGGTATCGAAAAGACTAACGGGTATGTTACTACGGGGGGTAGAGTTCTGACAGTGGTAGGGATGGGGAAGAGTATAGAGGAGGCGAGAGAAAGGGCATATGCAGCTTCGAGCAAAATCAGCTTTCCGGGTATGAGATATAGAAAAACGATCGGTCTTGATGTTGAGGAATGNCTAAATTATCTTCTTTAAGTCTCTCAAGCTTCCGAGGTATAACACCTCGTCTTCAACAGCGTAGATTTCAATTCTTTTTGCTTTGTTTAACACAGGAGAAAGAAAAGAATTTTGAAGGACATCGCTACCACTCATTAGCGGTGAGAAGGCAGGTAAGACTATTTTGGCATCATCTGCAACGAGATAGCACGGGAAGTTATACAGACCCCCTCTTACCCTGACCTTGATCGCAGGATGCTCATGCCCTATTATAACTCTTTCAAATTCCAAATCCTTGTGACCNTGAATAACGTAGTATTTGTCAACCTTAACGTGCTCCCTCAACTCTATCCCATACTCTGCCAGAATAGCAGCCAGAAAATTGTCGTGGTTCCCTCTCACGACTTCAAGTTCTACATCAACAGACTCAATGAATTCTCTCACATCCTCCCACTCGTATGGTAAATTCTTGCTAAATTCGTGTTTGAGGTCTCCCGCAACTATCAGTCTATTGATGTTGTNTCTATCAATTATTTTCTTTACATTCCTTACAATCTCCTTAACTTGCATTCTNGGAATGGCAACGCCTTTATTCTGCATCACNTTTTCAAATCCAAGATGAAGATCAGCAATAATNGCAGTGTTACCGATAATCGCGGCTTTTTCTGGAGTTAGAATTACGTCATTAATAACAACTCTTCTCATCATAAAATNTTGAATCGCAAAAGTTTAAAATCCCTTTGAGCACCATAGTCAACATTTACGCGGGGAGTACCAAATGACTNATTTACTGATCAGTGGACCACCGGGAACTGGAAAATGCAAAATACTTGAATCAGTGTCAAATGAATTTGACAATGTAGTGTGGGTTACAACATTATCCAGT
>MTLR01000111.1 GCA_002010925.1 Candidatus Bathyarchaeota archaeon JdFR-04 | reverse complement strand
CTGAGTCCACCTGCGTGTATTGGTGGTGGAATGAAATCGTGCCCGAGGGTGTACATTTTTATCAGGGGTGTGAGACCAACCGTGTCTCCATAGTCATAGGTNTACTCTCCNGCAGTGAGGGTTGGACAGGCAGAGGGCTCAACGGCAACTATTCTTGTCNCATCCTTTTCTGCNTGTTTTACAAAAGGATATGCAAGTCCTGAAAAATTACTGCCGCCTCCAACACAACCGATGATCAGATCTGGTTTTTCATCCACCTTTTCCAGTTGTTTTTTTGCTTCCAAACCGATTATGGTTTGATGGAGGAGAACATGGTTCAGAACGCTTCCAAGGCTATACTTCGTATCCTCGTTTTTAACAGCATCCTCAACAGCCTCACTTATTGCAATGCCTAGACTTCCCGGACTGTCAGGGTCTTTTTCAAGCATTCTCTTTCCACTTTCAGTTCTGTTTGAGGGACTTGGAATTACCTCCCCTCCCCATGTTTCCATCATAATTCTTCTATANGGTTTCTGATTATAGCTAACCCTGACCATGTAAACTGTACACTTCATACCAAACAGAGATGTGGCAAAACACAGTGCTGAACCCCATTGCCCAGCTCCCGTTTCTGTAGTTAATCTCTCAACACCCTCTTTCATGTTGTAGTANGCCTGAGCAACAGCTGTGTTAGGTTTATGGCTTCCAGGCGGACTAACACCTTCATATTTGTAATATATCCTTGCAGGAGTTTTGAGATATTCTTCAAGTTTCTCTGCCCNTATAAGTGGTGTTGGNCTCCACTGTCTGTAGATCTCAAGTACCTCNTCTGGAATCTTTATGAATCTTTCATCACTCATCTCCTGTTTTATAAGNTCCATTGGAAAAAGGGGCTTCAGATCATCAGGAGATAGGGGTTCTCTTGTTGCTGGGTGAAGGGGTGGAGGNAGGGGTTCAGGTAGATCTGGCAGAATGTTGTACCACCTGTCAGGCATTTCGTTCTCGGCAAGAAGTATCTTTCTNTCAGTCATGATTCTCAGTAATCATCTCACTATTTAAGTTTTTTCCCATATTATGGGATTTATCCGGGAATACAGAATGAAGTATTAGAATTGTGATTCCAAAAATATAAAAGGAGTTGAAACTAAAGTTCTTCTCTCATCCTGTTTATTCTTAATCTGATCTGTGACAACTCCTCTTTTGTAAGATCCACCTTGCTGCTTACTTCCATCAGCTCTTTATTCAACTGCTTGACTTTTGCATACAGAAAGATATTCATCAAAAGGCTTATGACGAGCAATCCAATTATTATGGTTTCAAATAAAGCCAATTAATCACCTCCTGAAAATTCTCAAAAATCTGGAAATTGCCGTCTCTTTTGCCTCTTTTTCTTCCCTATATTCAACACCCCCAATTTTTGCTGCAAGTTTCTTAATAGCTTTTGCAGCAGGTGAATTGGGGGAGCGCAACACAACAGGTTGTCCGAAAGCAGCTGATTTTCTAACCTCAGGATCTTCAGGAATCACAGCTACAACTCTACCCTCGAGAATTGCCTCTATTTCTTTCTTTGCCATCTCTATACCTGATGATGTGACTCTGTTCACAACTATCCCCAAGAGTTTGGTTCCCAATCTTTCTGCAACCATTTTTGTTTTTAGTCCATCTGTTATTGAGGATATTTCGGGATTTACAACAAGCAAGAGCTCATTTGCAGATGCAAGTGCAATTATTGCACTTTTTTCAAGTCCAGCAGGAGCATCAAGAATCAGAATCTCGGTTCTCTCTAAAATCGAAAGTAGAACATTTTCGAGGAGATCAGGATTAACTTTCCTCAATCCCTCAAGAGATATCCCTGCAGGCACTATCTTTACTCCTCCTGGTCCCGTATAGATAGCCTCATCAACTGAAGCCTCTCCAGCAAGGACATGCTGGAGGGTTACAGGCATCCCCTCCATACCAAGTATCAGCTCAAGATTTGCCATTGCAATGTCAGCATCCAGTATCGTCACATCTTTTCCGTACATGGAGAGAGTTATTCCAATATTTGCTGCAATGACTGTTTTACCAACCCCACCTTTACCGGATGCGACAGTAATAATTCTTGTCAAAAAATTTCACCTCCTCAATAGAGATATCACGATTCCAACTGTGAATGCAACCATGAAAAAGAATCCAAATCTTGTGAACTCCAGAAATTCTGGAGAACCAAGACTTCTGACCCTGTCATACTCTTTCTTCTCTGCCTGGAGCTGAGCAAGCTGTCCTTCAAGCTGAGAGATTTTGTCGTTTAACTCACTGATCTGGGAGTTAAGATCTGAAACTTCCTGAGTTTTTGAGACAAGTTCTGCCTTCAGATTTGTTATCTGATCTTCTAAGGATTTAATGTACTCTGTATCAACACCTTCAGTTTTGAGAGTCTCTATTTCTTTTTCCTTAGCTTCTATCTGAAGTTGGAGCTCCATTATCTGCATGTTGAGACNTCTGATCTCTTTATCCATTTTGTCTGCCTTTTCAATCAGATAATTCAGATCAGCCTCGGAAAAACCATAAACAATAATGGATTTCGTATGATAAAATGTTCCATTAGGATACCTTATGTTTATTGTTTTGGTTCCAGGTTTGACGGTATATCCCACCTTTATGGTATATTCTCCTGGGGTCACATTCATTATGTTTGAAAAGGAATCCTTAAAGTAAATCTTTTCGTCCAGTATTTCAACGATGTAGGCACCATCACCCTGAATACTGAGCTTTACNTCATCTCCAGGTTTAACTATTGATGGCTGGATTGTTATAACAGACATTATCAGGAAAAGACTCAACAATGGATTCATGCTAATCCCTCCATAAACCGGGATATGTCTTTCCTGAATCCTCTGATTTCAGGATTGGTTAGATCTCTTTTTGATCTTATATGAGCGATTAATTCTTCCTCCCCCGGAAGTCTGAAAATATATCTTTTCTCTCCCTCTGTGCTCAGAATAACTTCTCTAATTCCACCATATATACCTCTTACTTTATCCATCATTTCTGTCGCCATTGCGGCATCATCTTCTGCTGTTTTGCTATTGGATGCGACAAGTAAACCATCAGTAGTGGAAATCGTAGCATCAACTAACATGTACTTTCTTGTGAGGTGGTCAATAAACTTGTCAAAGCTCATTTCCTCTTCTTTCNCCTCTTCAGATTCTTCCTTAAGGTGAAGGGAAGAGATTCTCTCTCCCTGACTAAGTTCACTTACCTTCTCCCTCAGATTTACAAATCTTTCAACATCCGGGCTGATAGCCCTCTCAACCTCTGAATTGATTGATTCCAGTGGTTGAAATCCCTCAGATTCCCCTACAACTGTTTTGGATTTTGTAATTTTTGTGACACCAGTCACTTCCATTAGAATGAATCCCATTACAAATCCAGATACGCCAATCAGGACATCCATTAAGGTTATAATTTTCTGCACCTCCCTCGAATTTTATCTCCTTCTTAAAGAATTTTTTTGTTTTGTAATGATAATGAGAATACGCAAAATATTAAGTTTTCCTTTTTTCCGATGATGATTCAATTGAGAATATTTCAACTGTCACCAAAANGTTTTTAAAATGAGCTGTAAAGGAGCCATACATGGGTAAAACAGGAACTACAACATGGATCAGAATAAAGGGAAGAAAAGGCCAGGTCAGACTTGTTGCAGGTAAGTGGCAGCATTACAAACCAACAGGACCGAACCAGAAATATGACTCGAGAGGTAAAAGAAGGAGAAGATTTAGAAGGTCTCAAAAGTCTATTCTTGGTGTCAGGAGCTGAATTCAAACTACTATTTTATAAAATTAATTTAAAATTGTAGTTTTCTGAATAAAGTAAAGCAGAGTATCGATTGCAAAAGGGAGTAGGATTTGAACAGGTGACTATATTGTATTTATATATCCATGTACTATAAAAGAGGCAGGTAAAAAATGATAAAAATCGTAATAATCTTTCTTGGAATAATAGCTATTCTGATAGTACTATGTGCTATAATCGGCGATATTACATTCAGTAAAAGAGTAGAAAATGAAGTGAAGGAACTTTTTAAAGAGAACAGGNAAACAAAACCGGAAATCATTACTGAAGAGGAGATAGAAGGTTTACCTGAGCCGGTTCAGAGATATCTTAAATATACTCAGATAATAGGAAAAGAAAAAATCAACACAGTCAGACTGAAACAGGGTGGATATTTCCGAATGAATGAGGATCAGAAATGGATGCCTGTAGAAGCAGAACAGTACTTCAATGTCGATTCTATCGAGTTTATTTGGGTAGCAAAAGTAGATTACGCTCCATTGCTGTCAATATATGCGAAAGACGAATTCGTTGATGGTAAGGGTAACTTAGTAGTGAAATTGCTGGGTATAATCAAAGTTGTCGATGCAAAGGGGTATGAAATTGATAACGGAGAGATTTTGAGATTTCTTGCCGAAAGTGTATGGTTCCCTTCAGCATTTTTAAATGACTACATTGAGTGGGAGGCTATTGATAACGAATCAGCAAAGGCAATCATAACTTACCAGGGAATTTCAGCTTCAGCAATTTTTCATTTTAATGAGAAGGGGGAAGTAACAAGCATTACAGCGAAACGATATAGAGAAGTGGATGGCAACTTTGTTCTTGAAGATTGGGAAGGGCAAATTATAGAGTATAAAATGTTCAATGGTGTTAATGTCCCGAGCAGCAGGGTAGATATCATCTGGAAATTAAAAACTGGGGATTTTTGCTATGATAGGATTGAACTCACCGATATTGAATACGGCAACTCCTCTGTATATTGAGCTGATTGCGTATACCGGCCGAGATATAAACAACAGGATTAACACAGGCACATAAATCCGCAAAAGCTATGTGATCCTGAAAAGGTGGATTGGTNGGAGAGGTTTGTAATGNGCGGCATGAACAGTATGAACGGTGTGGGTAGTATGAGCGATATCCTGATCAGAGAAGCAGAAGAATCTGACCTGCCTATGATTGAAAAACTGGTTGTAGAG
>MTLR01000162.1 GCA_002010925.1 Candidatus Bathyarchaeota archaeon JdFR-04 | reverse complement strand
ATCATAGAGGCTGTGTATGAGAATGGAGTGTTCAAACCCCTCGAAAAAGTTGATCTGAAGGAGGGAGAGAAAGTCAGGCTTAGGGTGGAGAAAAACCTCTACGACGTAATTCTTCGATATAGGGAATATTTCGAGGACGTAGATGAGGATCTAACCACGGAGCTCGTGCGGGAGAGGAGGTAAATGATAGTTTTTGACACATCGGTAGTAATCGATGCCCTACTCCCAAAACTTGGCGACAGAAGTCGACAGGCAAGCGAAGCACTGAAAGCTGCAGGGGAGCGGGCAGCAGTTGTATACGCTCCAAGAATCTTCAAAATAGAGCTNGCATCGGTGCTGAGCAGAAGGAAAAGTGTGGAACTTGTGAAAGACGTAGTCTCTGATATTGCCAAATGGATAACTTTGATACCAGAAAGCGAGCTCTTCGATGTCGCATATAATCTGAGCTACACAACAAAAAGCCGTGCGGTTGATCTATACTTCATCGCCGCAGCAAAGCTCACGAACTCAATTCTGCTGACCAACGACAGGGTAATGGCGATCAATGCTAAAAAGGCAGGCATCGAAGCTTACTATCTGCTTGAGGAGTTCGAAGCGGCTATGAAAAGAATTGCCGAACTCTGACGCGGTTGCATTAAGTGTCAGAAGCGTAAGGATTTGCGAAACCCTTTTCTTCTTCCTCGACCAAATCAAGATATGCCGAAGACNATTGAAGCTATCTACGAGAACGGAGTGTTCAAAACCCTCGAAAAGGTTGATCTGAAGGAGGGGAGAGAGTTAGGCAGTAGATGAGTGTGCTTGAGATCGTAAGGAGATTGAGTATCCAGACATCTGGCATTCAGAATAGCACTTGAAACGGGATGCGTGACCATCGGAACTGCTCAAGATTGGAAAAGCCAATTCCTGCAGTAGATGTGATAATTTCGGCAATTACCATGAATAATAGTTTGAGAGTAGATGGACGAACACTTCTCATTCATCGAGGATGTTGAATGCTGTAAGTGAATTTGAAGTTGTTATTGAGGATGTAAAAATTAAGCATTCAGTCTGGTCATTCATTCCTCAGCTCGAAACTCGTTATCTTCTTAATTCAAGTAGGTGGCATCTGTTGGTGTATGTAGATTGTTTATTTTGATATTTATGCTACATCTTCGAAGTTACCTATATATTGCACCACTCCTACATTACTCGATGAGGCACCTCATTTCTATAAACGATCTTGATAGGGAAGACATAACCTATATCCTTAAAAAAGCGGATGAATTCGAGGACGTTGCAAGGGGTGAAAGAAACCTCAGAATCCTTGAAGGAAAAATTCTTGGAAATCTGTTCTTTGAACCTTCAACCAGAACGAGAATGAGCTTTGAGGTTGCGATGAAGAGACTTGGGGGAGACGTTTTAAACATGACTGCACAGGAGGCGAGCAGCATTGCAAAGGGAGAGACTCTGGCAGATACAGTAAGAGTGGTTTCGGGCTACTGTGATGCGATTGTGATAAGGCATCCACTGGAAGGTGCGGCAAGATTTGCAGCGGAGAATTCTTCTGTGCCTGTAATTAATGCTGGTGACGGGGCTGGGCAGCATCCCACACAGACATTGCTTGACCTCTATACTATAAAAAGGGAATGTGGGAAGCTGGACGGTATAACTATAGCCCTGGTGGGAGACCTGAAGTATTCGAGGACGATACACTCACTGATAAAAGCCTTAGCCCTTTTCGAGACCAAGATATACCTTGTCAGTCCGGATGCTCTTGCCTTGCCTGACGAGATGCTGGAGGAGATAGGAGGAGATGTGAGCAGAGCAAGGCTGAGTGAAGTTATAGGAGAGGTAGACGTCCTTTACGTCACGAGAATACAGAAGGAGAGGTTTCCGGATGAGGAGGAGTATAGGAAGGTGTCAGGAAGCTACAGAATAACCTTGGACACGATAAAGAATGCAAAGGATAGCATGATTATAATGCATCCGCTTCCAAGGGTTGATGAGGTTGATCCGGCTGTTGACAAAACAAAACATGCAAAATACTTCCAGCAGGCTTTTTACGGCGTTCCGGTGAGAATGGCGATTCTGAGTGAGGTGATGCTGTGAAGGAGCTTGTGGTCAGCAAAATCAGGGAAGGGACTGTTATAGACCACATAAACGCTGGAAANGCATTGCTCGTTCTCAAGATACTTGGGATAGACGCTGGAACAAACTTAACAGTCTCGATGGCCATGAATGTGCCGAGCAGCAAGATGGGTAAAAAAGACATCCTTAAGGTCGAAGGAATGTATATTAGTGAGGAGAAACTGAACAAAATCGCTCTAATATCGCCCAACGCAACGATAAATCTGGTAAGGGACTACGAGATCGAGAGAAAGTTCAAGGTGAGACCTCCTGAGGTTGTAGAGGGGGTTCTNAAGTGTCCCAACCTCATGTGTGTGTCAAACGCGGAAAGAGAGCCAGTCAGGTCAATATTCTATGTGAAAATTGAGGAAAACGAAGTTTCAGCGAGATGCCACTACTGTGGGAGAAAGATAAAGGATTTAGCTAACCACATCATTTAGACAGATACTCAAGAGCATCTTTGACCTCAGCGTTATCGTGGACTATCATCGAGATAGCTCTGGTCATCTTCGTTGGGTTCTCTGCTTGGAAGATGTTTCTACCTATAGCCACACCTCTCGCTCCTGCATCCATTGCCGCCCTGACCATGGTTAAAATCTCCTCGTCACTTCCCATCTTCGGCCCACCCGCAACAACCACCGGAACTGGACAGCCTTCAACCACCCTTTTGAAGCTCTTCACATCTCCAGTAAAGTTAGTTTTGATTATGTCCGCTCCAAGCTCGGCTCCAGCTCTTGCAGCCAGACTAACAGCCTTTTCATCAAACTGGTTGATCCCGTTCCCCCTCGGATACATCATCGCAAGTAGCGGCATCCCCCATTCTCCAGCAATCCTCGAAATCTCTCCCAGCTCCCTGAGTTGCCTCGCCTCTGTATTGCTTCCCACGTTCACGTGAACACTCACGGCGTCAGCTCCAAGCTTTATCGCCTCTTCGACGGTGCACACTATGACCTTCTCATTCGGATCGGGGGAGAGGGACGTGGAGGCACTCAGATGGATTATCAGGCCAACATCCTTTCCGTAACCTCTGTGGCCAAATCCAACAACACCTTTGTGCAAGACTACCGCGTTAGCTCCCCCCTCTGCAACTGCATTTACGGTTTTAGCCAAGTCTCTTAGACCCTCTATCGGCCCCATGGACACTCCGTGATCCATTGGAACGATAACAGTGTTCCCGGATTCTCTGTTTATTATCCTCTCTATTCTTATTTTCTTCCCGATTTTATTCATGCTACTTAGTTTCAAAGTAGCAATTTAAATTTTACGGTTTTAGCCATTACCCGCACATTTCTTGCTTACACTCTACCCAAAACTCAAGTTCACCGATAATGCCCTCAATAGCCCTCACTCTCTCTTCAATCTCTCTGAGTGACGGACAGCCAATACCCCAATCAAGATGTTTGCCGAGAGGAAATTCTCTGCAACTTTCAGGCCTTATTGGGTGTATCGAACAATTTCCATCTCTTAGGAATGGGCACGGTTTTACAAGAACAGGACTATTGGATTCCACTTCAATCTCATAATATTCAAGTAGTCCAAGCTCACTCTCGGCAACGATCTTGCCCTCCAGAGGGTCATAAACGCATTGGCTCAGCACCTCGCAACACTTCCCGCACCGCTTACATTCAAAGGGTATGAAAACTTCAATTCCAATCTCCTTGCTCCTATAAATCGCGTACATNTCCGCTAAGGATTTTCAGTATTGTCTCCCCTTCTTCTCTCGTTGCTGCTGTGGTTATTACATGAATCTGCTGCACTGTCGCACCGTCAATCAGCAGAGCCCTCAGGTTTCCCCTATCATCGCTTCTCGTAAGCTTAAGCCTAACCCCTCCACCAACTGACGTNGCGTTCCCCTCTATGACGCCCGGTACAACCTTTTTAACGTAGGGCGATTTTGCAAGCCTCATTACTAAGGCGTATCCNTCCCTTCCNCCTATTATNGTCGAGTGGCTCCCCTGTATCTTTTCCTCTGGAAGCAAATCTACAGTCCTGAG
Organism: Candidatus Bathyarchaeota archaeon JdFR-04; assembly: GCA_002010925.1. GTDB lineage: Archaea > Thermoproteota > Bathyarchaeia > Bathyarchaeales > UBA233 > UBA233. Next base: position 1,585 of record MTLR01000162.1, on the reverse strand, counting down.
GTCGCTTTTTGTCCTCAGAGTTTTTTCAAGTCTTGCAAAGAATTCATAGGAGTTTTCAAAAACATCGGTTGCTGAGATTGCAAAGGGGTATAGAAAGGATTTCAACAAATCAACGGCTTCGTAAATCAAATCATGGCTTTCACCCGACACGTAAATCTCCTCTATCCTTCTCTCGTAGACTTTCTCAGCGATAACTTCATAGAGATTTCTCAACGAGATTTCATCTTCGTACCTTTCAAAGGTTAAAAACTCGTTTCCATGCCTCCCTACAAGAAAAACCTGCGCCCTATCTTTTGAAACATAAATTCCAGAACCTAAGGAGTATCTCCTGCCACAAGAAAGGCAGTATTGGGTGGGACTTTTCAGCAGTTCTCCACACTCACATATCAATCGTTGAAGCATAGCATGTGACCCATTTTGTCCTTTTTAGCTTTAAGATACGGCAGATTTACGCTGCAAGGTTCGACTTCTATGGGTTCTCTCTTAATCCTGAAGCCGTACTTCTTTAGCTCCTCTATCTTCAGAGGATTATTCGTAAGGAGCCTGATGCTCTTAACTCCCAAATCCATCAGAATCTGAGCTGCAATTCCGTAACTCCTCATGTCGGGCGGGAAACCGAGCTCTATGTTCGCATCCACGGTATCAATTCCATCTTCCTGTAGTTTGTAGGCCATCAGCTTGTTTATCAGCCCAATCCCTCTTCCCTCGTGTCCCCTCATATAAATTGCAACACCCTTGTTTTCTCTGTCAATCATCTTGAGAGCACTCTCAAGCTGATCACCGCAATCACATCGCAAAGAGTGGAAAATATCGCCAGTTAAGCACTCGGAATGTATCCTTACCAGCACATCTCCCTCACTAACATTACCCCTCACAAGCGCCACGATTTCACCAAGGGGGGTTCTGTATCCCACAGCCTTAAAAACGCCGTAGAACTTTGTTGGAAGGGTTGCCTCAACAACTCTCTCCACGATCTTTTCTGACTTTATCCTGTACTCTATCATGTCTTTTATTCTGAAAATTGGGAGGTTATGCTCCTCAGCAAAACTCAGGGCGTATTCTTCACCCGCCACATTGCCCTCGGCAGTCATAAGCGGGGCATAGACTGCTGAGGATGAAAATCCTGCCATTCTGGCGAGGTCAACACAAGCCTCTGCCATTCCTGGTCTTTCAAGCACGCCCATTTCCTTCGTCTCCTCCACGAAAATTCTACCGGGGTATTTGATGTCCTCAACTTTCCCGCTCACGAGGTCTCTGATGAATCTCGCCCTATCCTCTGCTGATACTTTCTCCATATTTGGGTCTATGGGAATCATGTTTCCGTTCTGGAATCTGAATCTGTTTAAACCCAGAGAGAGAATCCTGCTCCAGGGGAGAGCTAAACGAATCTCATCGCAGTTTTTCATCATGAAATTGAGAATCTCACCTGTGATCAATTCAGCGGGTATGCAGATTACGCATTTTTCTGAGTCGAGAACCATTGCTGGTTTTCCAGATTTTACCTGTAGAGCCAGTTCATCCATACACCGAGTAGGGTGAGATGCATATAAATTTTGAGAAACATCTCAAATCAGTCCTCTCTCAC
>MTLR01000165.1 GCA_002010925.1 Candidatus Bathyarchaeota archaeon JdFR-04 | reverse complement strand
AAAAGCTTTATTTTGAAAATAAGTTGATATGTGCTATCGCCATTCAAAAAAAGCTTAAGGTTGTTGAAGTTAAGGAATGCTGAATGCTTGCCGAGTTATCCTACGAAAGGGGAACGGTCGTTATTAAGGGAGACGTCCACGTTCCCCATGCCAAGTTCGATCCCAGATCGAAGGTTTACAGGGCTCTCGCTTACAAGTATAGGTGGATAATTGATTATTTCGAACAGAGTGATGTGGAGTATGAAGATAACGTCCTTGATTTAATACCCTCCCCCTATTTTGATGCCGAAATTGATTTGAGAGAGTATCAGGAGAGAGCACTGGAGAGGTGGCTCAGAGACAAGTGGGGCTGCATCGTTCTGCCGACGGGTTCTGGCAAAACGCATGTTGCACTCGCTGCGATAAACGAGATTTCAGCAGCAACCCTTGTTGTTGTGCCCACCCTCGACCTCATAGACCAGTGGAAGGAGAAGCTTTCGATTTTCGGTAGTGAGTACGTGGGCGAGTTCTCCGGCAGGGTTAAGGAGTTGAAGCCTGTAACTATCGCAACCTACGACTCGGCTTTCACAAATGCGGAAAAGCTCGGAAACCGCTTTAAACTGCTGATATTCGACGAGGTTCACCATCTGGCTGGAGAGAGCTACATACAGATTGCAGAGATGAGCGCTGCTCCCTACAGGCTCGGTTTAACTGCAACCTTCGAAAGGGAAGATTCAAGGCACAAACTTCTTCCGGAGGTTGTCGGGGGAAAGGTTTTCGAGCTAAAGCCAGGAGAGCTTGCTGGCAAGCATCTTGCTGACTTCACGATAAAGAGGATTTACATCCCGCTGACTGAAGAGGAGTTGGAGGAGTACAGAAAGAGGGAGAGGGTTTTCAAGAACTATCTTAAGGCGAGGAAGATAGTGATCAGAAGCGTGGAGGACTTCCATAAGGTTGTGATGGCCACCGGCTATGATGAGAGGGCTTATGATGCACTCAGAGCGTGGGATGAGGCAAGGAAGATTGCCTTCAACTCAAAAAACAAAATCAGAAAGCTTAGAGAAATTCTTGAGAAGCATAGGAAGNATAAGATAATCATCTTCACCCGCCACAACGAGCTCGTTTACAAAATCTCCAAGCTTTTCCTTATCCCTGCCATAACATACAGAACTCCCAAGGAGGAAAGGCAAGAGATTCTGGAGGGGTTCAGGAGGGGGAGGTTCAGAGCAATAGTGAGTAGTCAGGTGCTCGATGAAGGTATTGACGTGCCTGACGCCAGTGTTGGTGTGATCATGAGCGGGAGTGGGAGTGTTAGAGAGTATATACAGAGACTTGGCAGAATTCTGAGACCGTCTAAGGGTAAAGAAAGAGCTGTGCTCTACGAACTGATTTCAAGGGAGACGGGAGAGGTGGGAACAGCAAGGAGGAGGAGAAATGCTACCAAAGGAACTGCTTGATGTCAGGAAAGTCAAGGGAAAGATCATCCCAAAGTTTGCTGGAGAAAAGGATTACGGGCTGGCGGAGATTGTGATAAAAGTTTTCAGGGCTGGTGTCGGAAAAAAGTATGGAAAGGTGCTTGCAAAGCTGAAGGATGTTGAAGATGCAAGGAACTTCAGGAAGGTAAGGGGTTTTGTAAGGGTTCTTGAGAACTACTGCGTTGAGAAAGCCTGTGCCTTTGACGTAGACTCGGAAATTGAACCGCATAGAGTGAGAATGCTACTCTTTGAGAAGGGATTCGTGACGTCGAAAAAGGAGAGGGACAAAGTTATAGAGTACGCTGCAAAATATTTCAATACAACTCCTGAAACCATAGAAAGGGCGATGTATGCAGACAGGGAGGAGGAACTCATTCTGACTGATTTCAGACTTATCACACCCGACAACCTGATAAAGCTTTACAATCTCTCTCTCCTCCAAACTTCGCTTTTCAATGCTCTCAGATTGACATTCTGGGTTTCCGACAACCATAAGGAGATTTTCAGGGCAATCAAGTGGCTTGGTCTGATGTATGAGCTTTATGAAGAAGGAGGAAAGCTAATGGTAGAGGTTACAGGAGCAGCGAGCATACTGAAAATGACGAGGAAATACGGAGTTGCCTTTGCAAAGCTTATACCCTACATTCTGAGGGCTAAAAAGTGGTATCTCAGGGCGGAGATTATAGACTCTGACAGGGTATACTTTCTTGAGATTGATGACAGGTGGAAAGACATATTTCCAGATAAGGAGGAGAGAATTGACTACGATTCCTCGCTTGAAGAGGAGTTTGCGAGAAAGTTGAGAATGCTCGGCTACAACGTTTTGAGGGAACCAGATGTTGTAAAGGCCGNAAAATATGCGTTCATTCCAGACTTCGCAGTTGATGTTGAGGGTGAAAGAGTTTATGTGGAGATTGCTGGTTTCTGGACTGAGGAATACCTTAGGAAGAAGCTCGAAAAGATAAAAAAGGCTGATATTCCCCTTATCGTCATCGCAAGAGAGGACTTTGGGGAAGGAGAAGTTGAGAACGTGATAAAGTTCGGCAGAAGAATTCCGTATGGGGAGGTGCTTAGAGCTCTGAAAAAGTTCAGGAGTAGAAAGGGGATTGAGGGGGATGTTGTCGAGTTGGATGGATTTGCCAACATTCCCGACGACTACATTGTGGCCGGAAAGTATGCGGTGAAAAAGGAGCTTTTCGAGAAAATCAGAGAAGAGATTAAAAAGGCAAATCCGTCAACTGTTGACGAACTGAAGGTTATTCTGGAGAAATATGGCATGGGAGAGAGTACCATTCCTGCATTTGGATTCAAGATAAGGTGGATAGGGCTTGGTGAAGCGAAACTGGAAAGGATTGATTAGCGTTAGCTACTTTTCCTTTTTCCCGCTAACGATTTTCTCATCAAGTATTTTACAGCCGAAAATATTGCAAGAAATATCGCAGTGAACATGATCACCTTTTGGTAGTCGAGTGTGGTCTCTTGCTCTGACATTGTTTGAACATTCGACTCAACTTGAGNGACGGTAGTTGCGGTTACACCATATTCTGTTTTTTCTGCAAGGGTGGATGCGGCTGGGGAATTTTCATTAGACCCTTTTATGTTCTCTTTTTCAACGGCAGCTCTTTCCTCCGACACTGTCAGGTAAGCTCCGTAAGTTTTGAGGTTCAGTGGCTTCCCATCCGAGCGATAGACTTTTGCATCATGTATGTTCAGAACAACGACTCCCGGTTTTTTCGTATGGAGCGTTAATGTAGCAAGGGTTAAGTTTTTACCCATCTCTGTCCCATTACCGAAGTTAGCTGCATGTAGCATTGCGTAGCTTGTGGACACGTGACGGTCTATTGTGGATGCCCAATCTGGAAGTCCCACAGAAACTATCTCTGCAACTTTCTCCGGCATTGCAAGAGATACTGAAAATTTGTAGGAACTAACCCTTTCAGAATCAACGATGATGTTAAAGCTAACCGTTGAATTGGGTGGCACTTCATAGCTTCGTGGGTTAAAGTGCAGTCTAACATACTCCATCCCTTCCTCGCTCCCGCTAATCAGCCATATTTCTTTTTTAACGAGTACATCATCATTTGCCTGCAGGATTTTTGAGTAGCTATAGTTCGGATCAAGATCGTAGTTATCTACTGCAAGCGTTTTTGCAGAGATCGTAGTCGTCAGACTGGTATCTCTAACGTAAATCTCATACTTCCCCTCACTAAGTCCCGCACTTTCGAATTGAACAGCAGCTCTTCCGTCGTTGTCCAGATACGCCTTTTTTGCCACAACATAGTTCGTACCCACTAATGTCACCAGAATGCCATCATAGCCATAATCGTAAACCCTGTTGCTTTTTATTCTTACCACAATCGGATTTCCTAAGGTAATCTCATCTGAAACGTCCANTTTTAATGTAGGTTTTGAAATCCGCACAACGACAGACCTCGAATCCCAAACCCTTCCACCAAACTCCAAAAGAACTTCCATCAGATAACTCCCAGGCTGTATAACATCAGAGATATCGTGACTAAGTTCGTAGCCCTGTCTGAGGTTCAGGTCTATGCTCACTTCATATTCCGTGTCGTCAGTTTTATTTGCAAACTCCAGATTTTTAACTGCAATCACATCGGCATTTTTGCCCAAAATCCTCAGCTCCAGAAAAGTTTCACTGGAGTTTGCAGTTTCTAATGTTGCTTTTATTCTTGTTTTCCCCTGATAAACCAGTTCGGGGATTTCGAGGTCCAATATCTTAGGCTTGACAACCTCAAACTCCTCGAAATACTCAATCGGCTCTGCATCATCAACCAATACCTTCACGAGGCAAGTTCCGTCCTTCCAGTTTTCCGGAATCTCAAATAGCCATTCAGTTGTTCCGCATGCCGAGGTCAGATTTTCCTCCTCACCCTCGCAGAGCTTGTATGCATTTTCCTGACATATTACCAGAATTTCAAAGGGTTTGTTTATTGCTTCGTCAATTGAGACCTGAATTCTTACAGACTCGCCGAGATTGACGAAATCTTTGTCAATGTAGATATTCGTAGCTCCTTGTGCAGGGATGATCAGTGCTATCGCTGTTAGAATGAGCGCCATTGGCGCCAGTAGTTTCATAAAGGGGGAGAAATTTAAAACGATATTAAATCTAACCTTCAAAAGAGAAATTACAACAAGACAATGGCTGACAAGTCAGGCGCCGAACTTCTTTGCGAAGTTTAGCAAGTCAAAGGATATGTTCAGCAAATCCATGCCTCTTATCCTGCACAACCCACCCTTGTAGGCTTCGAACTCGGAAAAACTTCTCACTTCATCTCTCCTGACATCTTCGTGGACGATAATCACGGGAACGGGGTCGGCTGTGTGGTCTTTAACCTTAACTGGAGTGGAGTGGTCAGCAGTTACAATGAGGCAGGTTTCTGAGAAGCTTAGGTCGAAGAGGGTTGAAATTTTTTCGTCAAGCCTCTCTATAAACTTCCTTTTGCCCTCAAAATCTCCATCGTGCCCAAGCTCATCGGGAGCCTTTATGTGTAGCAGAACTACATCGTGGCTTTTAAGGGCATTCTTTGCAGCCCTGAACTTGGCTTCAAGGTCCGTGTTCTTGTTTCCGGTTGCACCCTCAGGAGTGATGACGTCAGCTCCAACAATCCTGCCAACACCCTTTATCAAGGCAGTGGCTGCTATAACGCAGAGTTTCAACCCGAATTTCTCTTCAAAGCTTGGAACGTGAGGCATTTTTCCTGCTCCTCTCAAGAGGAGAGCGTTTGCTTTCAGGAGTCCTTTATCAGACCTCTCCTTGTTTAACGGGTGCTCATCGAGAACCTCATGAGCCTTCTGCATAAACTCGTTCACGATTTCAGCCAGCCTCTTCGCCCCTTCCTCCTCACTCAAGGCTGTGCATTTTTTCACCTTCTTACCTACAGCCTTGGGATCGGTATCTGAAACTTTTTCGGAAAGACCCTCTTCCCTGAAAACAATAGCTGCTCTATGTCCTGTTCCCTTCTCGATCAGAAACTCCACCGGCAGTCTTACTTTATCCTTTATCGCCTCAATAAACTCTTCTGTGTTTTCAATCCTACCCGCCCTTCTGTCCACCACAACCTTGTCGAAGATGCTGCCTTCACCCTCAACAGTAGCAAAGTTTATCCTGAAGGCGATATCACCGGGTTTAACCTCAATTCCAACACCTGCCGCCTCTATTGGACCCCTCCCAGAGTAGTATTTATAAGGATCATAACCCAGCAGTGCGAGATGGCTCGTATCACTGCCCGGTCTAATCCCCGGTGCAATGGTATCCATTATTCCGTTAATCCCTATCTCAGCCAATCTATCAAGGTTTGGTTTGTTTGCAACGCTGAGAGGTGTTTTTCCGTTGACAGGTCTGTCAGATAGTCCATCCACAACAACGAGCAGGACTGGCAAGTTATCCCC
>MTLR01000040.1 GCA_002010925.1 Candidatus Bathyarchaeota archaeon JdFR-04 | reverse complement strand
GGATTTTGTTTTGTAGGTATGACATTCAAAAAATTATTTACCCTCCCTCCCAACTTATACTATGCCCGCCTACGTGTTTAGCAGGGAGAGCTTCCTGAAGTTTCTGGAGGGACATCTGGATGAGGATGTTGTTATTGTGGTTTCCAGCGACATCACGGATTTCAGAGTGGAAAAGACTGAGTCAATGGTTGGGGAGAAGGAATACTGCTTCACGGAGTTCGCNATCCCTACAGACATATTTAATGCAGATGAGGACGAAATTGACGAGTTGATGAAATATGNTGTTGTCTTCGTAGATAAGGATATGCTCAGCGAAGCTGGGGTTAAGGCAGTAAGATGAGGTGGCAGGAGTTCGAGGAGGAGGTAAGGAAAGTCTGCGAGGCTCATGGATTTAAGACGAGCTTCAGACACGTTTTCAAGGATGAGGGGGGAAGGGGTGAGATTGATGTTGTTGCCGAGAGATACGGATTAATCCTTTGCTTTGACGCAAAGCTTTACTCTGCATCCCGATATAGAGCATCTCAGCTGAGAAAGGAGGCGGAAAAGCACAAGAAGAGATGTGAGCGTTTCTCTGTCCTTACGGGAAAGGAAGTCGTGCCAGTTATTGTTTCATTTATAGACGACAGCGTCAGGTTCCACGAGGGCTGTATAATCGTCCCTTTCCACTCTCTTAACGAATTTTTGACGGAGCTGCACTATTACTTGGCAGAATTTGGGTATCTTTAGCCACTCCACAACTCTGATACCTGCTTCCCGAAATTAAGCAGCGTGTTTTCTGAGAAGTAGTTGCCTATCACCTGCAATCCTACGGGCAGCTTTTTCACAAACCCAACTGGAACGCTTAGAGCTGGCAATCCTGCGAGGTTTATTGGCACAGTGTTGACATCGGCCTTGTACATTGTGAGGGGGTCAGCAAGCTCGCCAATCTTGAAGGGCAGCGCTGGCATTGTTGGGGAGATCAGGACATCATATTGCTCAAAGGCTCTTCTGAAGTCCCTTATCACAAGCGTTCTCACCTTCTGAGCCTTCAAATAATACTTGCCGTAGTATCCGGCAGACAAAGCGTAGCTGCCAAGCATTATTCTCCTCTTGACCTCCTCACCAAATCCCTCTGCTCTAACCTTGCTGAAGTATCTTCTCCAAGAGTCGAGCTTTTCCAGAGCGAAGCCGTATCTCACACCATCGTATCTCGCAAGGTTGGATGATGCCTCGCTCATGGCGATGATGTAGTATGCAGCCAAAGCATACTTGAAGGAGGGCATGCTCACCTCCCCGACCTCGTGGTGCTGCTTTATGACCTCAACAACCTCATTAAATCTGCCCATGACCTCATCGTTGCCACCCATTTCCTTCACAATACCAACCTTCAACCTCTTCTCATCTGGAACGAATCTAAACTCTCTTCCCGCATTTGTTGAATCTCTCACATCCTTACCTGCAATCACTTCAAGTAGCAGAGCGAGGTCTTCGATACAGTCCGCCATCGGCCCTATCTGCTCCAGCGAATTGGCGTAAGGGATCAAGCCATACCTCGAAACCAAACCGTAAGTTGGTTTCAAACCGTAAACTCCACAGAAGCTCGCAGGACACCTTATGCTCCCACCTGTATCGCTTCCGAGTGATAAAACTGCTTCATCAGCAGCTACCACCGCTCCACTCCCTCCACTGCTTCCACCCGCAACCCTTTCGAGGTCGTAAGGGTTTCTGACTACTCCGTAATAGCTCGTTTCTGTGGTAGTCCCCATTGCAAATTCGTCCATGTTGGCCTTGCCAATTATTATGGCTCCCTCATGCTTCAATCTCTCGACAACATGAGCATCAAAAACCGGTCTGTAGTTGCTCAGTATNTTTGAAGCACAGGTCGTCAAAACATCCTTGGTTGAAATGTTGTCCTTAACCGCTACTGGCACACCAGCAAGTCTCCCATTCAGCTCTCCCCTGTCGTATTTCTCAGCCATCCTGAGGGCTTGATCCCTGCAGACGGTGATGTATGCGTTCAGTTTGCTCTTCTCTATCCTATCCAGCATCTCTGCAACTGCATCGTAACATCCGTGATTCTCAACCTTCTCCTTCCATTCGGCAATCTTCACTCAACCACCCTCGGCCCTTTGAAGTATCCCTCCTCCTTGTGGGTTGCATTTTTCAGTGCCTCATCCTGACTCAAACATTCGCCCGGTTTATCCTCTCTAAAAACGTTTCTTAGAGGTAAAACCTGAAATGTGGGTTCAACATCCTCTTCAACCTCATCGAGAATGTTGAAGTAATCCAGAATGCTCTCAAACTCCTTGCGGAATTTTTCGGCCTCTTCCCCAGAAATTTCAATTTTTGCAAGTTCTGCGGTATGGTAAACCTCCTCGACAGATACCATGAGAACCACTCAAGGTTGGGTAATAAATTGTTTTTTCAATGCCTCCAATGCTGCTTTCCTCATCACGTTCACATCAGGCCTAACACCAGTCCAAATTTCAAAGGCCTTAGNCCCCTGGTGGACGAGCATTTCTATGCCATAAATCACCCTGCAGCCCACTTTTTTCGCCTTCATGATGAGGGGGGTTTCGAGGGGGTTGTATACGGTATCGAACACAACCATGCCCGGCTGCAGAATTTCCTCGGGCACGGGCAGCCTTTGATCAAAACCCTTCATTCCAATTGGCGTGGCATTTACGAGGATGTCAATTTTGCCCTTCAGCTCTTTAACTCTGGTGTAGAGGTGAAACATACAGTCTCCATACTTTCTGAGCATTTCAACTGTCTCTAATCCTCGGGATTCGGTTCTGTTTGTCAAAACAACCGTTGCTCCAAGCTCCATCAATGCAAGGGAAGCGGCCTTTCCAGCACCACCTGCGCCAACCACAAGGGCCACTTTTCCATCAACATCAACCTCGGAAAAAGATGCTTTGACGCCATAAACGTCCGTATTGTATCCCACCATGTTTCTCAGGTTGACCGTGTTCACAGCTTTGAGTTTTGCAGCGTGACCTTCAAGTCTGACAAACTTCGCAACCTCTTCTTTAAAGGGAATAGTAACATTCAACCCGGTAAAACCAAGAGCCTTTGCTCCTATAACTGCCTTNTCAAGCATTTCTGGCTTTACTTCAAAGGCAAGGTAAATCCCTTCGATTCCTGCCCTTTTCAAAGCCGCATTGTGCATTGCTGGCGATACGGAATGTTTGATGGGGTAGCCCACAACTCCGAGATACATCATTGAGATTGTTGAAGTTTCAGGATAAAAACATGTGGGGCCGCCGAGATTTGAACTCGGGTCACCGGCGCCCCAGGCCGAGAGGCTACCAGGCTACCCCACGGCCCCAGCAGTCTTAGATTCAAGGCACGTATTTAAAGACTTTTGCTGAAATGACAAAACATTTAATTTCAATAGATTCGAAAGTAGAGTGGATAAATACCGTAAATTATTTATGCGTAGGTAGAAAACGACAGTGAGACGGAGGTGACGTAATGCCAGATTTAGAAGTTAAAGGAAAAAAGCTCAGACTTGACGAGGACGGTTTTCTGCAGGATTGGGAAGAGTGGGATGAGGAGGTTGCAGAGGCTTTGGCCAAAGATACAAGATTCAGCCCGCAACCTATTGAACTGACTGAGGAGCACTGGAAGATAATAAAATATCTCAGGGACTACTTCATCAAATACGGTGTTGCTCCGCCAGTAAGAATGCTTGTCAAACAGTGCAAGAAGGAAGTGAANCCCGACTGCAACCTTCAGTATATCTACAAGCTCTTCCCACAGGGTCCTGCAAAGGATGCCTGTAGAATTGCCGGATTGCCAAAGCCTACTGGCTGTGTCTAATCATTTATTTTTCTCGATTTTTTTGCCTGCTCAACGAATCTTCTTGCAATGCTTCTGTCAGATAGAAAGTGAACATGTATGTAATTTCCAAGAACGTTTTTTACCATAATCCCGTCTCTCCTTCCGTCAATTCCAAAACCCCTTTTCACGGAAAATGCAAATTCTGCCTTTCCGGTTAAAACTGCCTTTGAGTAGTGAAACTCGTGCCCAGTAATGTTCTGATTTCTTTTCGCTATCGGACAGCTTTTCACTGCCCGGTAAATGGAGTAGCCCTGAGCCTGAAACTTCTTGAACATAACNGTTTTCAGGGGTAGAAAACCAACCATTTCATATTCACTTTCTCCAGTGTCAATACTCTCTCCCAAATACATGAGTCCACCACATTCTGCATAAACGGGCTTTCCAGAATCGCAAAATTCGTATATGTTCTCTCTCAACTTTTTGTTCCCTTCAAGCTTATCGGCAAATACTTCTGGAAATCCACCGCCGATGTAGAGNGCATCAACATCTGGAAGCTTTCTGTCCCGCAATGCGTCAATAAAAACAAGATCAGCGTACTTCGAAAGTTCATCCAGATTATCCTGATAGTAGAAGGAGAAAACTTCGTCTCTCAGTATCCCTATCTTGAGGTCTCTCTCTCCATCTTCTTTGCCCCTTTCTCTCTCATCGTAGGCAAACGCGTCAATGGGTGGAGCGTTATTCGCAAGTTCAANGATCNCATCAATGTCAACACACTCCTCAATTATACTGGCCACATTGTCTATGAGTTCGTCAATNTCTCCTCTTTCGTATGCAGTAACCAGCCCAAGATGCCTGTAAGGCATTCTAACATCTTTTCTTGGAATTACTCCATATACCTTAANCTTTGCAAGCTTCTCGACAGCAGTCCGGACTTTGTTCGCATGCCTCTCGCTTCCAACTCTGTTAAGTATCGCNCCCCTCAAGTCTACNTCAGGGTCAAAGACCTTGTAGCCAAGAACTATNGCNGCAGAGGTTCTGTTNAACCTTTCAACATTTGCTACAAGGATTACTGGAGNTCTCAAAATTTTACTAACCTCTGCAACGCTTCCCTTCTCACTTACAGCATCCGAAGAATCATACAAACCNGTCTTGCCCTCAATAACCGCAATATCTGCACCTCTAAAATTTCTAACAAATGTCTCGAGGATGGCGCTTTGGCTGAGCATAAAACTGTCAAGATTCCTCGAGTATCTGCCAGTGGCAAGATGATGAAAACCGGGGTCAATAAAATCCGGACCTACTTTGTAGGGCTGCACAACATAGCCCCTGTTTACCANAGCCCTCATTAGACCGATGGAAACCATCGTCTTCCCAACTTTGCTGCTCGTGCCAGCTATAACAATCCTCGGAATATCCATCAGTGGAATTTACAGTTTAGTAATTTATCTTTTTACGGAAAAGCTTAAATTAAGCCGTGCGGTTAAAATTTAGCATGGATGAATTTGAGTATATTTTAATGGAGGATGATGAAGAAGAGGTTGAGGGAGAAGATGACGTCAAGCTTGCAGAAATATACAAGCTTGCCTCCAGACTTTTGACATTACTTGAAGGTATTAAGAGTTTTGAACTTAAAGAATCTGCCTCTCTGATGCTGATTAGGGAGATTGTAGGAGATGATAAAGTCCTTATGGGACTTGCGACGAAAATGCTTCAGGATATGAGCTTTGGATTTGAAGATGACGAAAGTTATGTCAGTTAACACTCTTACTTTTTAATATCCTCGATTTTATTAGGCTGTAATTCACAAAAAGCGCCCCGAAGAATATGTTTGCATGATACGTGATTATTCTCCATAGCGCTACAAGAACACCGAGTATGTTCGTGTCAACAAAGTTTGAGTAGAGGTAAGCCATGCTGACCTCTGCAATACCGCTGCTGCCGGGAGTGAGTGGAACAAGAGATACTATCACGATTATAAGCTGTGCTGTGTATGAGTAGAGGAAGTAGGGGTCGTAGCCGAGAGACAAAAGGATGAAAGACGGAACCATGAATCCTGCAGACCATAAAATTAGTGTCAGAATGTAAAGCACAAAGATACCACTCAACGAGTTCGACAGCATCTGAATTGTTGCCTCTCTAAATCTTCTCAGCTCTCTTGAGAAAACGCTGGAGTAATTCTCTGCCTTCTCTTCATTGAACCATTTCACTAATCTGTAAAGTATTTTTGAAAACCTGTCAATACTTGCCTCGTTTCTGAATATTCTGAAAAGCATATAGATGAAAATGGCAAGAAGTGTAGTGAAAACAACAGCAATCTTGAATCCGAAGCTGGTAGAAAAACCTGTTATTATCAGAAATACGGGAAGGGCAGAGGAGAAAAACATGGAATCAAGTATTCTCTCAGCGAGCACTATAAACGCTGAAGTTCCAACATCAACATCTCTGTCTGACAACATTTTAACTCTAACCGGTTCTCCTCCTGCTGATGATGGGGTTATAGCTGCAGTAAACATGCTTGCCATTGTTATTTCCAAAGAGTGGAAATATGAGACCTTGTAACCGAGATAGTTTGTGAGTAGCTTGAGTCTGAACGCCCAGAGCAACCAGAANGAAACCTGCATCAGAAATGCAAGAAGGAGATAAATCCAGTTTGCCCTCCTCAGAACACTCCACGTAATCTCACTTTCGGTATACTTGAAGATGATTACCGTAACTACGATACTGATTAAAATACCAATCACTGCTGCCCTTGC
>MTLR01000154.1 GCA_002010925.1 Candidatus Bathyarchaeota archaeon JdFR-04 | reverse complement strand
ATTCTCGAAGCTTTCTCGAACTTCTCCCGCATGTCCTCCATTAGTTGTTCTGGGAGTCTGTGCTTGTTGGTGGTATAGACATGCTCTATGTTGCCCTTATGTCCCATCCAGAACACCCTGTAATCGTTGGGTATGTATCCTGATCCCTCTGCGAGCAGGAGCTGAGTGTCAAAGTAGTGCCTTAGAAGGTATGGTCTCCACTCATAGCCGGCTATCAAAATCGACTCTCTGAGAATTGAGCTAATTTGATTTGTGTAGAGAAATTTCCTGCTCCTTGTAGCGATAAGAGGTGAGTTCTCACTCAACTCTTCTCCTCTGCTCTTCCTCCATCTCAGGTATCCAAGGATATACTCGCAAGTCTGCCTTCCAGCAAATGTGATATACTGGTGCTTTGCCTTGCTTAGCTCCTGCCTTACGATTATTGCAGAGGGGACTTTCTCAAATTCGAGGTTGTCAATGTTGAGGTCTGGCAGATCTCCAAGCCTCAACCCGTCGGATCCATCATGGTAACCTATGCTGAAAAGTCTAAGTCCTGAGAAAGCTACAAGGGATGTTAAAGCCCTCGCCCTCATGTCCTTAGCAAAGAACAGCAGTTTTCTAAGCTCATCCTTAGTAGGAGTCTTCTCCTTCTTGGATGCATTGCTCTCTCTTCTCAAATACACCCTAATACTCACTTTCTTGTGGTTGAACTCAAGGAAATTCTTTACAGCATGGATAATCGTATTGATGTAATTCCCGGAATGTGTCCTGGAAAGTCTGGTAACATAGTCGAGCAGCATATCTCTCAAATCATTTTCATCAATTTCCAGAAGTTCTTCAGGGCTTATGTTGTTGTCCCTACAAAACATCATTAATCTCCTCAGATATGTCTCTGCTGTCTGTAAAGACCTTCTTTGCAGGTTATCATACCATCTTTCGATGTTTTTATCTTCTAAAGCTTCTCTTCTGCTGAGATTCTCAGCCATACCTTTATTTCAAGGAAACACCAAAATAAAGCTTTCGATTCCTTTAACATTGAGCATTATGGGAACTAATATTCCATTAAAGAAAGATTTATAAGGAACTTACTACAAAATTTTGTAGTGGATGAAAACAATATGAAAAAAACACATTGGGGGGCTTTACTTTGATATTAACGAGGAGAGAACGGGAGTTTATAGAAGACTGGTTGAAAGTTGTAGATGGGGAAATGAACCAAATGAGCTTCTACCAGAAGTGGGGGACAAGGAAAGACAACGCTAACTTCCTCGAAGACTATGAGAAAGTGGAAAAAGGAGAAATGAAACCAGAAGAATTCAGAGAAAAGTGGGTTAAGAGGGGAGATTGGAAAAAATACATAATAGTCATGCGTAGCAGGTTAAACAAAAAACACAAAAACCTTAAAGAAACTTTAAAAGAGCTGAAAGATGAGATTGATTTACTGAATGAGTTTTTCAGCTTGGACATGCTGCCATAGCTTGTTCGTAGCTCTCCACTTCAGTTTTAAGCTCTTTGAGATATTTTTCGAGGGTTCTTGCCACCCCATCAGAACAGCTTTTTATTATGCCTTCTTCATCGAATCCTGTTGAGGGACATCTTATTTCCTTGAGAGAATGTATGATTTCCTCCAGTGGGATGTTGTATTCCAAAGCCTTGTTGATGAGTCTCGCTATTGCCTCAGTCTGGGAAGCCCTACAGCTCCCCCCTTTGCCAATCCTGATGAATACCCTTTTGAGAGTGTTGTTCGAGAAATTAAGCGTGACATAGAGGTTTCCACATCCAGTTCTTGTTTTTATTGTCAGGGATTCGAATACTTCCATGTTATCACCTTCTTTTGTTTTGGTATGGGTATATCTCTCTCAGAGCATTCTCAATGCGTCCGCACAGGTTGTCATACTTGCATACCTTACAATTCCAGTCTCCGTAGAGGCAGTCTATGACGATTCTGTTTACTTCCAAGGTATCTTCATTGAAATAGATAACGATGTTAAGTGTGGACATGGTATCCCTCCGTGAATGTTATAAGGGATCCACAAATCGGGCAGAAAACATCCATGTCTTCCCTGAAATTCCATATTACGAAGCTGTTTTCACAATTGTGGCAAACAATCCACTCGTCATCTGACACATAGTTATCGCAGTAGTTGTAACAGTCTCCAAACATACCATCACCTCGTGTGGGAGGGGGTGATGGGTGTCTTATCTACCACGAGAAGGGTTGCAGTTAACCATCAACTGGTCAGCCATCTACATATCTGTCCAACCTTGAATATAGGAAGGTAGGAATTGTTCAAGGTGGAAATTGTTCAACCACCTGATCCAGTTAATCTTTTTTTAGCGTCTTTTACTAAATTATCTTCATATTCAGAAATACCAACTACATCCATTACTTTTATTACTTGAGAAACAACCTTTCGGTCGCCATCATTCAATAATTCTTTCAATACGGGGATTAAATCTTCATTAAAGAATTCTACGAATTCTGCAATAGCCAATCTTCTAATTTCTCCACAAGGATCTGATTTTGCAAAGTTTACATAATCTTTTGGTTCAAAACAATTCAACTTTGTAAGAATTTTAAAAACAATAATTCTCACCTCTTCATTCTCATCCTCATGGAGAAGAGGTTTTAAAAACTCTATTTTCTTATCCTTCCTGATTCTTTTAAGCTCATTTATTGTTTTAATTGCCGCAATCTTTGATTTAAGGTCTCCTGAGTTAATTAATTCAATACATTTCTCAAAAACAAATTTTTTGTCTAAATTATTTAGGTATTCTATTGAGGTATTTGCTATAAACTCGTTCTTGTCGTTAACCCCTAAAATAAGGTGTTGTATGGCTTTCTCATCACTTACTTTGGAAAGTCCAGCGATTGCAAAATATCTAACCGCATTTGATTCGTCATTTATGAATTTTAAAGAATATTCAGGGAGTCTTTCACCCCCAATCAAGTTCATAGCATACAAACATGCGGATTTGATGTCTGGATTATTTTCATTGTTCAGAATATCCAATAGTTTATTTTCTAATCCTTTCAATCTCAACCTACCTGCCATTAAAATTAAAATTATTTTATTTTTCTGATCTTCTTCTCGTAGTAACTCACTTAAAATCTTCTTTTCAATATTATGAATATTTTCCTCTGGGAATTCTTTTGAAAGGGCTTCTATCTTTTCGTTAACCTTGAAATCATAATAGGGATTTAGGATATACGATTTATTTGAAAAATAAAATGCTGGATAGTTCTTTCTTTTTATAATTAGAGCCAAATATTCAACTAATTGATCAAGGAATATCCTACAAAGTGAGATAACAAATATCTTTTCCACTCTTCTCCTCAGCTCAATAAAATCATGTTCTGTTTGAATAACCTCCTCAACAATTTTACTGAGTCTTTTAATCAAGGTGTGTTTCCATAAGAAAATACCATATATTGGACTTTCCAAATCTCTGAGAACATATTCGTTTGATAACAGTCTAATTGGATTTTTTAGGATTTCCTTGTTGTCGAGGATAATATACGTTAATTTTGAGCTTAATTTATCTTTGTTTATCTTAATAAAGAGATCGTAAGTTCTTGAGAGTTTCTTTGACTTTTGAAATTTGACATCATTTAATCTATATTGTCTTTTGATGGAATCAATATGATTTTCTAACTCTTTTACTACTCTTTCAATGACAATCTTTTGTTTAGGAGGCTTTGTAGCAAAAAAATTCATTAAGTCCTCAGTTAAATCGTATTGATACCTTAGCATTATATTTTTTACTTCACCTTCGCTTAATTTATTAATGTAGTTATATATTATTTTTTGAATTTGATTTCTTAATTCATAGCTCTTCAATTATCCCTCCCCCTTCCGAGATGTTTTCACTAAAAACTCTATTAACTTTTTGATTTTTTTACCATACGCTTTTGTCATATTATGGTTGAAAATTAAACACTTTATCATGCTTTTTTCACATTATCTACCGGTTGGAAGACTTAATATAAAAATAAAATAATATGGCAATATGAAAATACGAAAATACGAAAATATGGTAAGTTCAATTAATTTAGCACATTAGGAGTTTAAAAAAAGGCTATGAGCTATTTTATTTCAGAAAAAGAGTGATTTCAATACTGGAATTCAATACATTCACTATCAAATTCAATACATGAATATAGTAATAGAGAAATACGGAAATAAAATAATAAAGAAAGCTAAAGCAAGTGGAAAGTGGAAAAATGGTTTTGAGAGCGATAAAGAATAAGATAAAGAATAAGATAAAGAATAAGAGTGCACAAAGGTTATTGATGTCTGTTCTTGTCGAATTGTCTAAGCCTTTCAACGAATTCTCGTAGAAGCCTGATTCCTTCAGGTTCTTCTTCCATGCATAACTTCACTCAAAATAGGAATATAAATTTTTTCATAAAACACTTACTGTCAAAATTCCTAATGTGTAATTATTTATTTTCAGACAAGATTTTAAGTGGGATGAGTTTGTCGGGATATTTGATTAGCCCATTTTCTTTCATTAGGAATAACATCTCCTTTACTAATCGGTTTACATCCTCTATTTTCTTTTCGAGTTCCTCGTTCTTTCTTTTTAGAAGGTTATTTTCCTTCTTTAGTTCGATTATTAGGTCTCCCACCTCTTTCTTTACTTCCTCCTTTGCCTTTTCTACATCGAAACCGGATCCAGAAAGAACATTGAGCTTGGGCTCTACTTTGAGGTATTCATTTCTGAACCACTCTTCATCATATTCGGGAGATTTGTCATAACCGAGCTTATCAATAACATGTCCTAAGAAGAACTCACTTGCGATTGGATTTACTCCGCTAAGAGTACATAGTGATTTGAATAGGTCTCTGAACTCGTGTAGGTGTAGATGATATTGATTTAGTCCGATATCTTCAATTAAACCTAATTTCTTGCCAAATTCTGTAAGTCTGTCAGCTAATCGCTTTCCCGTTAAGGGGACATACTTTCGTTTTCTCCTGTTGTAAACCACAAATAGAGCATTTGAGTCTGTTTCGGGGCGTTGATTTAGCCAATCTTTTATTAGAATCTTTGCATCTCCCCCCAGAAAAGTATAGTAGCTTTTAATATCTAATTTGCTTGTTTTCTGCCTGATCATATTTATTTTTATGGGTCCCTTCTCATCCAGTTTATCGACAATGGTTTTCCACACAAGTTCATTAAACTGGTTGTACTCTGACCTTCCTAACGCCCCCTGAAAACAAACCATAAATGCAGCTTTATATGGCTGTGGAGCGTGAATGATTATTTTCTTTATTTCATCCACCTTGACAGGTTTATTTAATAAAGCTCTTTTTTTGTCCATCTCTGATGGTCTGAATGCTCTAAGCCTATCCTGCTTGGATGGTTTTGGTAAATCAGCCCTATAATATTCGTAAAAATTCTTTACAGCACAATATCGTAATTTTTTGTCGTTTATTCCTGTGTTAGATGATTTAATGAATTCTAAAAGGACGTCTAAATGTCTGTATCTATCATCAAGGTCTCTGCTTTTGTAATCTTCGATCATCTCTTTTGCAGAACTCCAGTATCCCTTTTCCTTAACCCATTCAAGATATTTTAGAAAATAGTAAACATAATTTTTTGCTGTGCTGGAACTTAAATCTTCAGCCCATTTCTTGACAATATCTTCAGTTACATTGAGGGATCTCCAATCTTTGTAGGGCATAAGTCTAAGTGATGATTTGAGAATATTTAAAAATTTTGTTGAACCCTTATCGATACTACATCATCGCCCGATGAAGTTGCGAAGAAGCTTGAACCCTTCGGCATTGCTGTAGTTGCTCTGGACTTCTACAGGGTTGAGGTGTGGGAGAGAGAGGTGAGAACGCTTGGCTTCATGCTCGGTTATGAAGATAGGGCTGAGGAGTACATAAACTTCTTCAGGGAGAAATGGGATCTGATAGAGGAGAGGGTGAAGGACATACCCGACGACGAAAGAAAGAAGGTTTACTTTGAGGGAGCGGACAAATACAAGACTTATGGCGGAGCTGATTACGGCTGCGGAATTCCCGGCATCATTCGTGCTGCCGGTGGCATCGATTTATTCCCCGAGATTTCCGCATACTACTTCGAGGTCGATCCAGAGGAAGTAGCCAAGAGAGATCCGGATGTTATAATAAAGGGTACACCCGGTGGATACCTTCTTGAGGATGCTTCAAAATTCAAAGAGCTTTACGATGAAATCACCAGCAGAGCGGAGCTTGCCAATACAACTGCAATGAAGAATGGCGATGTATATATAATAAGCTTCGATGTTACAGGAGGGGCAAGGAAGAAGTTCGGACCGATATTTCTGGCTAAAATACTGTATCCAGATAAATTTGAAGATCTCGACCCGTATGCTGTGCTTAAAGAGTATCTGGAAGAATACCAGGGGTTGAAATATCAGGGAGTGTATTTGTATCCCTCGATGTCCTGACATGAAAACTTACGAAGCGTATTCGAGTTTCGTTGCAAGAAAAATTTTATTTTTAATTTTTAGCTCCTTAGCCCTCGCAACCTTCGTCATTCTTGCAACCTCTGTGGGAGCGGCAGAGTTGAGCGTGAAGGATGTTTTTTCGGCGATACTTTCAAGGTTTTTCTCAGCCAATAGTGATACATTCAAGGATGCCGTGGTGTGGCACCTCAGACTTCCCCGAGTGGTTATGGGAGTTATCGCCGGAGCGGGACTTGCTTTAGCCGGAGTGGTGATGCAGGGTGTAACCAGAAACCCGCTCGTAAGTCCGTTCACGATCGGTGTTTCCTCTGCTGCAGCTTTTGGAGCTTCAGTAGCCATAATGCTCGGAGTTGGGTTTATGGGAACTGGAACACTACTTATTATAACAAATGCCTTCATCTTCGCACTTATCTGTGCATTTGCAGTCTTTGGACTTGCAAGGCTGCGGGGAGCATCACCAGAAACCCTCATTCTTGCTGGAATCGCCTTATCTTACTTTTTCAGCGCACTGACGGCAATACTTCAGTTCTTTGCATCAGAAGAGGAGCTCATGATGATGGTTCACTGGACATTTGGCTCTCTGAGCAGAGCAAAGTGGGAATCGATATTTGTCGTTACAGTTGTGTTTGTGGCTGTTTTTCCAATCTTGATGCGCTTTGCCTGGGATCTGAATGCAATGGTTCTTGCAGATGATGAGACGGCAAAAAGTCTTGGAGTGAATATCACATTTGTGAGGACGGTCTCATTAATGCTCTCATCCCTCATTACAGCTACCATAATCTCCTTTACGGGAATAATAGGATTTGTGGGACTTGTAGCTCCGCATCTAACGAGGTTTGTGATTGGCGGAGATCACAGATTTTTGCTGCCAGCCTCATGCCTCTCAGGATCCATACTCATTATAGCAGCAGACACAGTAGGAAGAACTTTGCTCTCACCAATTATACTCCCAATTGGAATCGTGATTTCATTCATAGGTGTGCCGATGTTCATCTATCTCCTGATGACGAGGAAGGAGGAGTACTGGAGATGATGGAGAAAGAGATAGCCTTTGAGAGTGATGTTAAGCTTACGGGTGTTCTGAGATATCCCGAAGGGGAAAAATTGCCTGCTGTACTGCTGATTCATGGCACTCTTGAGCAGGACAGAGACGGCAACATGATTTTGCATCCAGATGGCAGAAAACTCTACAGGAAGAATTTCTTTCTTGAAATATCAAAGCATCTGTGCAGAGCGGGCTTCGCAACATTTTCGTGGGATAAAAGAGGATTTGGCAGGAGNGAGGGAGAGGCGAGCACCCTTTCGGCAGTCAGGGATGCGAAAGCTGCACTGGATGTTCTCTGCTCTCAAGAAGTTATCGATTCAGACAGAATAGCTGTGCTCGGGCAGAGTGCGGGGGTTTACACCGCATGCCTTCTCGCGAGGGACGATGAGCCAAGAATATACATTCTTCAGAGCGGGCTCTACAGAGACTACAGCGAGTTGATGGCGTTCAACTACCTGAGAGTCAAGCAATACGCTGAAAAAAGCTACGAGAATCTTAAATGGGTGGAGGAGAACGATCTCTGGGGTCTCGTTATCGGTCTGAATCTGGATAAAATAGAGAGATACGCAAGAGAGGGTAGGACAGAATGTGAGGTAGTATATAAGGGAAGGAAATGGANGATCGCACTGGATCCGCTGCTTTACACACCCGAATATGCTCCATCAAAGCAGTTCAGACACATAAGAAAGCCGACACTCGTTGTGCATGGTGAATGCGATCTCAATGTTCCGGTTGAGGATGCGTACATGATAGAAAGGGAGTTGAGGGCTAATGGTGTTGATGTTGAACTCGTAATAATTCCAAATGCCGATCACAGCTTTCAGGAGGTTGCGGAGGATGAAGAGACGAGGCTCAGGGAGAGGATGTCCCTTGAAAGTTTTAAACGTCCCTACAGGCGAGAATACTTTGATGTGCTGATCGATTTCCTGAAGAGAAGGTTGTGAGGGATTGTGATGAGGCTTGAAATGAGAGATGTGTCTTTCAGCTACAAAAACAAGCCTGTTTTAAAAGATATCAGTTTGAGAGTTGACGAGGGAGAGTTGCTCGGAATCGTTGGTCCGAACGGCTCTGGCAAGACGACACTTCTGAAGTGTATAAACATGATACTGAAACCCGAAGGGCAAGTTTTTCTGAGTGATATTGATGTCAAGAAAATGAGGCAAAACGAGATCGCAAAAGTTTTTGGCTATGTCCCTCAGGCAATTTACCACCACTCCTTCCCCGCTACCGTCTTCGATGTTGTCCTTCTCGGGAGGAGACCGTATNTNGGNTGGAGTGTGAGCTCGAAAGACATCAAAATAGTCTCGGAAATTCTCTCAATGCTGAAACTCGATGAGTTAGCTATGCGAAATTTCAACGAATTGAGTGGGGGAGAGAGGCAGAAGGTTCTTATTGCAAGAGCTCTAGCACAGGAGCCAAAGATTCTTCTGCTTGACGAGCCAACAAGCAATCTTGATTTGAAGCATCAGCTTGAGATAATGGAACTCGTTAAGAGACTGGC
>MTLR01000158.1 GCA_002010925.1 Candidatus Bathyarchaeota archaeon JdFR-04 | reverse complement strand
TTGACTATAAATCTGGATCTTCGTTGCCTTAGTAAAACTTCATCCATATCCCGGCAAGTTCATCATGGTTATCGATGATGTAAAACCATATCTCCCCAGTTAGTCTCTATCGGGATTTCATTTTTAGATATGACTATCTCTANCATTTTACCAACGCTCATAATTACAAGCTAATCTTCTTCGAGAATCTCTTTCATAATCTTCCCCATTAGATGCCCGGTCCACTTTTAATTGCTTTGATTAAGTTTAGCTTTGTAGATTAAAGGTTTGAACTCTACGAGTTTCTTGAAGAGTTTAATAGGTTTTAGCTTTAGTCCCAGGGGAGTCTCATTGCCCATATATAGGGAGTCTTGGAGATTTTCTTGGTGTCTTTGAAGATTTCTGATGTTGCTTCATACGCAGACACAATTCAGGGTTCTATGACTTTATCTTCCCTCTTTCCTACTTAAGGTATATGTGAGGTTTATCTCCTGTTTAATCTTTGCTATGGTGTTTTTATGGTGTTGAGAAATCCCAGATGTTTTTCTATCATTATATTCCGTTTTCAGATACACCAAGCTTAGATTGACTTAGATTGAGACAAAAAATTGTGTCAGAGCAATTTAAATTACTAAAGGGGATGACTGAACGACAGAAATAGAGAAGGGAACCTCCATCACATGGGCTACAATCCAAACTCGTCGATAAACTCGATTATCTTTTTATATTTTTCAAGATACCTGAAGCCCTTATCCGTAAGAGATAGATATTTTCTACCTTTTTTATCGTAAACTTCTCGAATAAACCCCTTTTCAACGAGTTCGTTCAAATATTCGTTAAAGCTCTGGGACGAGAGATTGGAATAACGCAGAAGAGGAGTTGGCAAAATGGAGTTGTTGTGCTCTCTTATAATTCTCAGGATGTCATAGATTATCTCAAGACGGTCTCTCTTTCTGCTCCTCATCACAACCCCTCATGATACAGTCCTGACAACTTTGTATGCAATCAAAGACATAATGAGGACGGATGCTGCATAGAGCGGTATTTTCAGCTCAGGCTGAAGGTATCTGAGCGGGATAAAGGCTATGTTCACTATCCAGAAAGCAAACAGCAGGAAATAGATGATGTAGATTTGAGAGATGAATGGCTTCCTTTTCTCAGAACTTCTGTAGTTTATGGTGGCTGTTAGAACAAGAATTGTCAGTAAAGCTACGTGAGACAGGATGAAGAGATGGTGCGACCTCGTCAGGAAGATGAGAGTCAACAAGCTCAAAGCAATTATGTGGAGTACTGCATCATGCTGCAAAATCCCTGACTCGATCCTTTTCCACACTAGGCTGTAGGCTAAGGAGAATATTGCCATAAAACTAAAGTAAGTTAAAAATAAAATAAGCGACCTAACAACAAACAACTCACCGGAAGAGATCTCAATTTTGTCATCGAAAAGTTGGGTTGAGAAGGCAAAGCTTGCTAAGATGAATCTTACAAAATAAGCAAGTGAAAGAAAGAGAAAAGCGTTCCTAAAATGGTATATGCCCTTGTACTTTGATAGTTCGTAAATCTCCCTTGTTTTAAAATATATGAGGAGACAGAGGAACACGACTATGCCTGAATAGGCTAATTCGACAGCGAAAAATTCTATGGGTGGCATTCTGAGCTGGACTGGAATATTTGATGGCATAAAGTTTAGTTTGCGATGATATTTATAAAGAAGATGGATTTGAGATCCATATTCAAAGTCCTCTTTGAATAACATCCTCAAAATGGACTTGAAATGCACATTTTTCCTTCATCCCGCTTAAATAACCTTTCTGCCATCTAAACCACTATGAGGTGTGGGGATAAGCAAAAGATTGAGCTAAAAAGGTTTTTGAAGGTGATTACAGCTATCACGGCAGTTCTGATACTAACTGCCACAACTTCAGCACAGGAGGCAGAGACTGGAAGTATAGCCGTTCAAAATGTAGAGGTGAATCCAGATGGTCTTTTCGTTGGTGATCTTGCCGAAGTTACGCTGACACTCTACAATCCAAATGATCAAAGTATTAAGGTGCCATCAATAATAATAGATGGCTCAGGAGTCTCCGCCAGCCCAATTCTGGATGTTGGTTATATTGCTCCTCGCTCATCACATGAAGTGAGCTTCACAGTAAAGGCAGTAAGTCCCGGAATTCACAGCGTGGAAGTTAAAGTGAACTCAAAGGAGCATTCGGTCACAAGCTATTTCACAATCTTTGTTGAAGAGAGACTGCCTGAGATTTCATTCGACAGGAAGATCAGAGTTGGAGAGGTTAATGATGCCAATATCGTCGTGTCATCACCCATAAAGATAGAAAGGGTTATTATCGAACCTCTATTTGACTCTGAGCCAGACAGAATCTTTATCGCTTCAGTCGAGCAGTTTGCTGAAGCACAACTTAAATTCTATGCTGGCAATGAAAGTTACGAGTTCCGAATTTCTTTCTACAACGGGAACAACTATCACAGCTATGTCGTGGAGGTGGCTCCGGATGTTGAAGAGTCAAAAGATGTTTTCATCAACATCTCGATGCCCTACAGCAGCGTTTACCTTTACGATGCCGTACCACTCACGGTAGAACTCACGAACTTGAGGAGTGATGCGATATACTCGATAAGAATCGAAGCTGAGTCTGCGAAGGGAGTATTTTCCGAGGCTGCTGAAATTGCTAAGCTTGAAGCTGGAGAGAGNAGAGCTGTAAGGATTCTTTACTCACCGCATGAGAGTGGAGAAGATTCACTTGAGATTAGAATAAGCTACGAGGATGAGTTCGGCAATGTGAGGGAGGTTGTGAGAAGCTTGACAGTTAAAGTGCTCGACCAGCTCGCTGTATCTGTCACGAATGTGGACATTGAAGTTGAAGTTAAGAGTTCAGGAAGTTCCGCTCAGCCACAAGGTCCCTTCAGACCCCCAGGAGCGTCAACTCAAAGCGCTACTGTAGAGATATCCGTTTCTGGTGATGTCAGCAACAACGGCTTCGGGGAGGCAAGGAACGTGTATGTTCATGTGGATCTCGGGAATGTCAAGAAAGATTACTTTGTGGGCAACATTGACCCATCAGATGTTGAGAGTTTCAGCATCCCGGCAACCGGCAATGAGAGGATTACCAAAGTGACCGTTGAGTGGGCTAATGAGCTTGGCGAGACCTTTAGCATCACAAAAGAGTATCAGATTTCTGGTGGGTCTGTCACTCCACCACAGAGTGTTGCAGAAAATATCCTTCTATTTGTTGGCGTGGCTACAGTAATTGCAGCAATTGTTGGCGCACTCCTATGGAGAAGACGAAAAAAGAGGGAATAAGCATGATAGAACTCACAGATGTGCACAAAATCTACAAAACTGAGTTTTACGAGGTTCATGCCCTGAATGGAGTGACAATGAAAATCAGAGAGGGAGAGTTCGTTGCGATAATGGGTCCTTCAGGCAGTGGTAAATCGACGCTGCTGAACATGATCGGCTGCTTAGACAAACCAACTACAGGAGAGGTGATCATCAACGGAGTTGAGACATCAAGGCTGAGCGACAGACAACTTACAGAACTCAGGAGAGATTCAATAGGTTTCATCTTCCAGCAGTACAACCTAATTCCAACCTTAACAGTCTTGGAGAACGTGGAACTTCCAATGATTTTTCGCGGTTTGAGTGAAAGGAAAAGGAGGGCGATGGAACTGCTCAAACTTGTTGGAATTGGTGAATTGAGAGACAGAAAGCCCAATGAAATTAGCGGTGGACAGCAGCAGAGAGTTGCTATTGCAAGAGCCCTTGCAAATGATCCGCCAATTCTTCTTTGTGATGAGCCCACAGGCAANCTGGATACGAAGAGTGGGAGGGATGTCATGAAGATTATAAGCAGACTGAACGAGGAAAAAAGTGTCACTGTTGTTCTCGTCACTCATGATCCTGCTCTTTCCGATTACACTGATAGAGTTGTGAGAATCAGGGATGGCAGGGTAGAGTAAGGGTGAACAGCATGTACCCTGAACTCGCGAGAAGAAACCTTGAAAGAGCCAAAACGAGGAGCATACTTGCTGTTGTTGGAATCATCATCGGAGTTATGGCTGTAGCATCTATTGGCATCTTCGGAAACAGCATGCAGAAGAGCGTGCTTGAGAGGTTTGAAGATATAGCTGATACAATAATCGTGAACCCAAAACAATCAAAGGGGTTTACCGAGATAGAGGAAGATGACATTGAACTCATAAGGAAGATCGAAAACACCGAGTATGTTGTTCCAGCGAAAGATGAAAAAGAAATAGTCTCTTTCAAAGATAGGAAAACGTACTCGACAATCTACGGAATAAGCGAGGATGACCTTGAAAAGCTGTATGAGGTTTATGAAGGAGGTATAAAGCTCAAGGGAAGTGTTGTTGTTGGCTATTCGCTCGCTGAGGATTTAGATTTGAGAGTTGGGAATAGGATAACCATTGCTGGATCTGAGTTCAGGATTGCAGGAATANTTGAAGAGGAGGGAACAAGCTTCGCCGTCAACCCAGATAATGCTGTCTTTCTCTCAGTCGACGATTTCGATAAGCTTTTCGATAAGGATTATTCGATGGTAGTGGTAAAAGCCGAAAGTCTTGATTACATCGATTCGATAGCAAGCAGTATTGACTCCATCGTGAACAAAAGGGAGGAAAAGGTAGAAGTTATGAAGCTTGAATCAATCCTTGAAACCATAGAAGACGCCCTTTCAACTATGAACAACTTCCTGATCGCCATCGCAGCCGTCTCGCTTCTCGTAGCTGGTGTGAGCATTCTGAACATAATGCTGATGTCAACCGTTGAGAGAACGAAAGAGATAGGGGTTATGAGAGCTATAGGTGCTTACCGCGAAACGATCTTGAAGATCTTTCTGATGGAGGCTTTGATTCTCGGAGTTGTCGGAAGCGTTGCTGGAGCAGTTCTGAGCATTGCTGGCGGTTTTGCCATCGTATCCATGATGGGCTTGACAACGAAATATATCCTTGACATATCAACTGCACTCTACATCGCCGAAGGTTTCGCTGTAGGAGTTTTCACAGCTGTAGCGAGTGGACTTTACCCTGCTTGGAAGGCTTCTAAGCTTGAACCGATAGAGGCTTTGAGGTATGAGTAACTGAGAATTTTTCTGTTTTTCAGTATTCGAAAGTTTGAGCAAAATAAAAGAGGTCGGTATTTGTCGAAAAGACCTCAATCTATTGAACCCGTTTGGGAATGGGGTCGGTGGGATTTGAACCCACGACTGGCGGGNCTCTTCGGGTCAGCGCTCCAACGGATCATCACGCATCAGCAGACCCGTCAATCATCATTACCGCTGGAGCCCGCCGCGCTTCCTGGCTACGCCACGACCCCCCATCAAGTACATCAGGTACCGAGCATTCCAGATAAAGATAATGGGAAATATAACTTTTTTGATGCTTCTAAATGTCTTCTGATGTGCTTCAAACTCTATTTGAACACCAGAACAGGTATTTTGGAGTGTCTGAGGATTGCGTCAGCAGTTTTACCGAGTTCGCTGCTTCCATTCTTCCCAGTTGCCATTATAACAATCAATGAAGCGTCCTCTGACTCACTCAGAATCTCTTTAACAGCATTNCCCCACTTTATTATAATCCTACCTCCTCCAACACGGGATTTTATCCCTTCAAGCTTTTCGGTTGCTGAATTGATGTCTGCCTCGATATCAGCACTGCTTTTTCCTTCAACAATATGCATTAAAACAACCTCTCCACCTGCAATCACCCTTTTCAGGAATTCTACTACTTCTCTTCTTACTTCTGATGTGTCAAGAGCCACGATAACCCTGTCAAAAAGCCTCTCAAATGTAATCTGGCAGTAATATTCTCCAGCCTCTTTCACTANGGAGAATTTCGTTATCAGTACAGGTATTCGAGATTTTCTCACAACAGATTCAGAAACCCCACCCAGCAGTTTCCCTTTCAGCCAACCAAGCCCTCTCGAACCCATCAGAATTAAGTCAACATTCTCCTCCCCGGCGATCTCAAGAATTTTTTCTGCTGGATCTCTGGATGTTGCGGAAAAAAGAGTTTTCACAGAGATTCCTCTGTTTCTCAGTATTTCAGCCTGCTCGTCCAGCTTTTTCGAGGCTTCCACTCCAATTTTTTCAACATACTCCTCAACACTCATTCTCGCAAGAGAGAGGAGAAAAGGATCATAAGTACCTGCATGAAATAGAACTACTTCTTCAACCCCGATATCCCTTAATTCAGCCCCGCACTCCACTGTCTTAAGTGAATAATCTGAAAAATCGGTCGGAATCATCACTTTCCTGAATAAGCTATCCATGGAGTTTTGTTTAATACTGTATTACTTAAATTTTTTTAGGTGGAATTAGTTTTGTGGTATCTCGAAATAATTTCACCCCTCTTAAACAACAACCTCCAGCAATTTAAATCGAAAAATTTTTTAGTGTTATATTTTCACAACTTTTTGGTTGAAAATAACACATGGTGTTAAGCATGAAAAGCAAATTAAGACTTGGAGCTATAGTTTTGGTGACTGTATTGCTTGCCATAGCCGTAAGCGGGTGCATGAGCGAGTCAGAGACCGGGAAAGCAGAGACCAAGATAACTGTTCAGGACTCTGCTGGAAGATATGTGGAAGTGCCATATCCTGTTAAGAAAATTGTAATTCTGTGGGACAATCCTGCCGAGGAACTCAGAGCATTAGGAGCGATAGACAGAATCGTGGGCATAGATACAGAGACAAAGAAAAAGGTCGATCAAGGGCTGTTTCCCGAACTTGCAGATGTGCCAGTTGTCGGAAGCTGGGATGAGCCAAATTACGAAAAGATAGCAGAGCTGAAACCAGATGTTGTTATCATGCTGTCTTCCTGGGGACCATCGCCCGACGGGCCCATTCCCAAACGGGTTCAATAGATTGAGCATTTTTCCAACCATTTTTCGAAAGATTTGGAGTATTTTAGACCGTTTCTAAGCTTTATTTAATTTATATTTATTTAGTAGAATAAATAACCAAATTACCGTTATTCTTAAATAAAGAAATTTTAGCTGTTTTTTATTAATTTATAATAATTAACCGTGATAAATCGCTCTATAAATATTCGTTCTTTTCTTTATTCATAATTATTTATATTTTTCTCATGATAACAAAAAATTGTTCTCAAACACCTATATGTTTGTATCCTCTGTTTAATCACCTTGTGGTAGCTTTATTCACCTGTTAAGAGTCTTATCCTTCTTGGTTTTTTTGTGTATCACCAGGTTAATGGTCGTCTTCTTCCTTAGGTAGGGTGTGTTCTCGATCGCTTTCTTCAGGTTTTTTTGATTGTTTTCCCTACTCCTTGGAATTCAACTTCAATACACTTGCTATGTACATATACAATGAAGGTTCAAAAACTGTTGAACCTAATGTGCTTTCAAATATGAAATAAAAAATTTTAAATAATTCAATTAGCAATGAATGATAAAGTGGACTGTATGAATTGTAAGGGGGCATAAAATATGGGAGATGATATTTTCAGCTACTTAGAGAAGGAGGTTTCAGCGATTCATCTTTTTCTAAAAGAAAACTGGTCGTATTATTTATCTGATGAGTACATTCCTCCTGAACCTCTATACAGAAAAAACCATATTGTAGAGCTTGCGAGGCATGTAAAGATTGCACTATCCACAAAACTTTCCGATACCATTTTTCTTGAGGGTCCGCCAGGAACGGGGAAAACTATGTCTTTCAACATCGTTAAAAGATTTATTGAGAAGGAGATGGAGAAAGAGAAAATTCCCTCGTCGCATATTATTTATCTTCGTGGAGGTGGACAGACTGTCTTAGAGCTGTTGAGAGATATTTTAAGACACCTCAATTTGCCCCTACCCTCGAAAAGGGCATCATTTGGAGAACACTTCTCGATTCTTGAACGCTCTTTACAGAAGTGTGAGGGGGGAGTCCATGTCTGTATTGATGAGGTAGATCGTCTTGGTGAGAGAGGAGTTCATGATGTGGATACGCTACTGTATTACTTTTCAAGAACGAGAGGTCTCTCCTGCACATTGATAACCAATGATGTCATGTTTATCAGCAAGATAAAGGATGCAAGAACAAAAAGCTCCCTCACAAAAGATAAGTCAATAATTTTTGAGAGGTATAACGCTGAACAATGCTACAACATTTTTTCCGAGAGATGCAAGCTGGCATTCCAGGAAGGAGGAGTTGAAGAGGAAGCCCTGAGGTACCTATCAGATACCATCGGCTTCGAGACGGGAAGTGTAAGAGATGGCTTGGATATGCTTAGACTTGCAGTTGGACTTGCAATTAAGAGAGAGGAAGATAAGCTAACCTTAGAGCTAATAAAAGAAGCATGGAAGCTTTTACAGACTGATAAGCTTGTGATGAAGGTTTTTAGCTTTTCAGAATCAATAAGGCTCGTGTTGATGGCCGTCTTGTTTAATGAATTG
The DNA here is from genome assembly GCA_002010925.1 of Candidatus Bathyarchaeota archaeon JdFR-04. Taxonomy (GTDB): domain Archaea; phylum Thermoproteota; class Bathyarchaeia; order Bathyarchaeales; family UBA233; genus UBA233. The sequence continues at coordinate 2,932 of MTLR01000158.1, read as the reverse complement.
TATGGCAAGAGAAAGCAGACTTCAACAGACATACACTATAAACAGAATGAGTTTAGACAGCTACTTGAGAGGGAGTTAATTGAGCTACCTACCACAAGGAATCTTATTCTGGAACTTGTTACTGCTGGATTTCTGCATCAGGAAAGGAAAGGGAGAGGATTCAAGAGAGGAGTGGAAAATTATTATTCTCTTGCTATTAGTTCTAAAATTCTTAGTGAGGCTTTTATGAGAGATCCTACACTCTCAGTGGTCTATGAAAAAGAATTGGCGGAACTTAGCGAGTGGAGGAGAATGAAAGCTCGTGAAAAGCTCGGATTGAGATAGAGTGACAATAGGTGTAAGCATGATGGAAGACATAAATAATTTGAACTTTGGGAGATCGTCTATTGAGATCAATGGTAGAAAGGACTCAGGGAAATCAGCTCTTGCCTATTACATAATGCTTAACTCATTATCAGAGGACAGTTATGCTTTTCTTATAAGCACGAAAGAGATCCGTGTAGGAGATATTGTTAATTCTTATCGAAAATGTTCTTTGAACTCTTCAAGTTCTTCAGGTTCAAACTCGGATTTGAAAGAAATCATCCCAAAGCTTAGGAATATCTATTTTGTTGAGGTAGATGATCTACCATCCCTTTTTAAAAATCTGAGTGAGGCAAGAAAACAAGCCCACTCACTCAAAGAACAAGGAAAGAGTATAGCAGTTTTTGTTGTTGATGAGGTCACCGCCTTTCTTAAAAGCGGTTTAGGGAGTGGGGGTAAATCATACAATGAGAAAATGCAAACTCTCGTTAGAATACTTCATGAGCTTTCGAGGTTTTCTGCCATTTTTGACTGTTTTACGATTGTAACGAACTCCCATAATGTGAATGGCAAGCCCTATTTTGATTCGGTATTCAACTATTTCTCGAATTACAGGATCCGCACGATAAGAAGGCACAGTAAATTCACCTATAGGGTGGAGAAGGCTGATAAATTCAATATCCCGTCAATCTGGAAGAAAAAACAGGGAGATGATAGACTCCCAAGCAAAGAACAAAAAGATTACTGGCTACATTCGAAGAGGAAAAAAGGCTTCTATCCTCTTCCTCTGAATGGGGGGAAGTGGTTGGTATTTCTAAAAAAAGATAAGGTTGATGAGTTCTGGCTCAAGATTAAAGAGGCTACGGAGAATGGAGAGCTTGGAGATTACTCAAAGGTGTCCACTCTTGCACACATCAAGAGGATAAAAAGTGATGAGCATGTCATCTATGTCCACACCTACAACTGGAAGGATGAGGAGGATGTGAGGAGGGTTAGACAGAAACTCAGGGAGCTTGGAGTTTCATGGAGCATTCCCTATAAAACAGATAGAGCAACAAGGAAGAAGATATTTAGTGAGGGCGTGGGGAAAATAAGCAAGTATTATGAATGAATTTTTATTCTCTCGCAATTCTTACGATCTCGTCGTAAACATCCTCAACAGTTTTCTTATTGTAGGCTTTAAGTATTTTGTAAACCTCCTTACCTGTTTGGTCGTTCTGGACATTCATTAAGTAATTTAAAATACCTTCGATATCTCTTTTTTCTGCATACCTCTCAACGATTCTTTTCAATTTATCTGCAGAAGCTCTAACCATCCCTGAACGCCCTGTTCTGACTACCCAGTCTTCATTGGCTACTTCATGTGCTCCTTCAGTAATTTCATTTATGATTTTCAAAATTTTATCAATTTTATCGGTAACATCAGTCTTAGATTCTATTTCTTGGGGCATTTCCTTCCGTGTAAATTTAAGATAATTCTGCTCATCAAGTAGTTTCGTTACTTCAATACCGGTCCTATCTTTGATTGATTTCTCAGCTTCTTCAAAACTCAACCCTTCTCTCTCTGCATAATCTTTAACGAAATCTGTAATTTCTATTTTAACCATTTTCAAAAAGCGTAAATATCCACTCTCATCCGGGAGGTCAATCTTATAATTTTTTCTAATGTTGTCATCCCACATGACGAAGAGTCTTGGATTTAGTAAATGTAGGGCTTTAGACGCTCCAGTTGCCCCAAATACTTCTGAGAACCTTTTATAAAGTGTTTTAATCGAGTTTTCAATGAAGATATCTTTTAAATCTGTGTTTAACAAAGATTGTTTTTTTAACTCACCTAACATGGGTTCAGTTACTTTAATCAACTCATAAACATCAGAAACATGTTTTTCGAGATTTTCAAAGGCTTTTTTCCCATCATCTGAGTAAATATACCAAACTCTATTGAAATATATTAAAAAGGATGCGATTGCCATTGTTTTTTCTTCAACGCTCCCTTTTTGGCATACTTTAAGGGCAATGTTGTAAAATTTGTTACCATACTTACTCTCGTAAAGTGCATGGGCTTTTACTAAATTATCAAAACCCATATTGAAATTTGAAAAAATTCCATGATAAATTTTTCTAAATTTGTGCAAAAAAGATTTAGATTGAAAAATCAAAGAATCTCATAGCTCCATCTTCCCTTCTTCCGGTAGAACCTTATATTCTGGGTTCTACCGCTAATCTTTGCTTCTGCCAACGCTTCCTTTCTTCTTATCTCCAAAAACCTCAGCTCAGAAACTCCCAGATTAGCCATCATTGGCAACTGCTCAACCAGAGAATTCATTTAAAACACCTCATGCGGGGAGGTGTTTTTCAATCAGGTTAACTGGGGGTTTTTTGGTGGCAATCAGGTTGGTGTGACATTAAGATACCACGGATTAGCAGAAACAAAGAAACACAGAAATATGAAAATAGAGAAAGATGAAAATATGGAAATATATAAATATGAGATGGAGCTGTATGGATAATAAGAAAATAGAAAGAAAGTGAACTACCCTGCCCTGACGGACGGGGCTTCTCCCGTTCCATCCTGACTTTGCGTCAGGACTTCATCTGGGAGTTTGGGGGGTTCACAGCTCCCCCATCC
>MTLR01000087.1 GCA_002010925.1 Candidatus Bathyarchaeota archaeon JdFR-04 | reverse complement strand
GGAAATTGTAAAAGCTTAAAGTGTTTGAAAGGAACAAAATTTTGAAATCAAGGTTCTCGGTATAGCAACCTACATCCAGACATCTTCTGTAAGAAGGACAGTCAAAATCCTATCAGAGATGCATCCTATCTCGAAGTCATCATCGCTGGATAAGTTTGAAGAAAAACTGCCAATTTCAGCGGAGAAAAAGCCGAGAAATCTAATTGCAATTGATGAAACAGTTGTTAAAGCTAACAAGAAGAAGTATTACGTATATGCAGCAATAGACGTTGATAGAAACGAGCCAATTCTAATGAGAGTTTATACAACAAGGAATTACTTGACTACGAAGTCATTCATCAAAGAAGTTCTTAAGTACTGCGAGAACAAGCCTAAATTCGTTGTTGATAAGGCTCTCTGGTTAATTGATGCTTTAGAAAGTTTAAATCTGGAATTTGAGCATCAAACCTTTCGGTGATCGCAGTTTAGTTAAATCCGTGTTTAGTTCGATGAAGAGAGGGTAAAGATATTCTTTTGCTATGCTCAAGCAGTTCAACAAAATGATAACAGGTGAAAGAATGTCCCGAAGTGATTCACAGCCTTTAAATTTGGGGAGGTGTTACTTCTTTTTGTGAAGTTGATTGCAATTTCAGTCTACGGTGAGGACAAGCCGGGAATAGTTCACGAGATATCGAAGGCTTTGGCTGACTGCAACGCCAACATAGTGGACATTGAGCAGTCGGTTCTGCAAGGAATGTTCGCAATGTTCATCGTTGCAGAGGTTGAGGATGAGGAATGTGTGAAGGTTAGTGTGGAAGAAGCTGCGAGGAGGAAGCAGGTTCATGTCAGCCTGACACCCTTTCTTAGAAGGGGTGAAGGAGATAAGAACCTACAGGTTGTAACGATTCTCGGAAAGGATAGAGTTGGAATTGTGAGAGATGTCACGCGAGTTTTTCTCGATTTTGGGATAAATATTGAGAGAACAAGTCTTACGGCGAGAGAAGAGCTGATATCAATAGAGTTCCTTGTTGATATCGGAGACAGAGATGCAGGTGCAATAAAGAGGAGATTGAGGGAGGAAGCGGAGAGAATGGGTTTGGACATAGTTATGCAGCCCTACTCGACCTTCAGAAGGGAAAAAAGGCTCATAGTATTTGATATGGATTCAACTCTTGTTGATGCCGAGATAATAGATGAGCTTGCGAAAGAGGCTGGGGTTGACAAAGAGATTGCTCAGCTTACTGAGAGGGCAATGAGGGGCGAGATAAGCTTCAAGGAGGCTCTTGAGGAGAGGGTAAGGCTGCTGAAAGGGCTTCCGGTTGAAGTTCTTGAGAACATCTACGCAAGGATTAAGCTTACTGAGGGAGCTAAGGAGCTCGTTAGGAGTTTGAAGGAGTCCGGATATAAGGTAGCAGTTGTGAGTGGGGGATTCAGCTACTTCACTGACAGGCTCAAAAAGGAGCTCGACCTCGATTATGCCTTTGGCAACGAACTTGAGATCGAGAATGGGAGACTCACGGGAAGAATCAAAGGAAAAATAATAGATGCTGAAGAGAAGGCGAGAATTGTGGAGGAAATAGCGAGAAAGGAAGGAATAAATCCTGAAAACGTTGTTGCCGTTGGAGATGGTGCAAATGACAGGCTTATGATTGAAAAGGCCGGGCTGGGTATAGCCTTCAACGCAAAGGAAATTCTCAAGGATGTTGCAGACGGCAGCATATCGAAGGAGAACCTCGTTGGACTGGCAAGCGTGCTGAAACTGCCAGCTGAGTTTGTTAAGAGGATATGATAGACATTCTTGCAATCTACATCCTTTCTTTTGGAATTAAGCTGGTTGCCTATTACTTGTCGGGCTTTACGGCAATTCTTGCAGACGCAACGCATTCTGTTGTTGATATAACAATGATTCTGATTCTTCTCGCGTCGGAGAGGGTTGCGAGAAAATCACCCGACTCATCTCACCCTCTGGGTCATGAGATGGCGAAGAACGTCGCATCTCTGATCGTCGGTGTGGGTTTTATCACCTTCCTCTCTTTTGAGCTTGCAAAGGAGGGAGTGAGCAAGGTTCTTAACCCAACACCTCTCTACCAGAACATTGCTATTGCGATATCTGCCGAAATCATCGTTCTCCTCTTGCTTTTTCTTGCAGCCTATCTTTCAGCAAAGAGGACAGGCATACTGAACAGAACGCTTTTGATCGAGAGCGTCAACGATGCTCTGTCCACATTCACCGCTATTTTAGGCGTAGGTCTCGTTTGGATTGGGCATCTAATTTTTGATGGTGTTGCCACTTTGGTAATAGCTTCTATAATCTTCTACAACTCCTTCAAGCTTGTGAGAGACAATGCAAAGATTCTTCTTGGACTGTCACCCTCCGACGAGTTCTACGACAGTGTAGAAAAGGTGTGTGCCGATATTGATGGAGTTGAAGGTGTGCACGACATGGTCGGAGTTTATACCGGAGAGAACTCGATACATCTCGACCTGCATGTTACGGTTGATGAGGGGATGACTGTAAAGGATGCCGACAGACTATCTGTGGAGATAGCAGAAGCAATAATGGCAAAACATCCGGAGGTAAAGCACATCTCTGTCCATTTCTGCCCGCATGATGGAGAGAGGAGAAAGATATACGAAGCTTAATTGCCAATTCTTATTATTATAACTATTATTCAGGATAAAATTTAAAAATTTTTGAATAATGCCATCTACATGAGAGGGAGGATTGTTTTGGTAATAATGCTCCTTGTGGTTTGTGCCACTCAGGCGACAGCCCTGTCATTTAGCAAAAAAGTGGTGGTGCAGGAATACTACGCAGACCCATACTCGGTTGATGTTTCTTCAATGCCATCTCTTGACAGTATGCCAGTGGACAAACCCTATGACGGAATAGATTGGGTTAAGGTTGACCTTCCAGAGCCGTGTGTCAGTGGTGATGGAAGTAAAACGTTCATAATGGTGAGTAGAGGGAGTTCAAATAATCTGCTGGTCTACTTTGAGGGTGGAGGGGCGTGCACCGACTACATCACCTGTAAGTTCATGGTTACAACCCTTCATCCTGAGTTCAGCCAGTCTGTTCTAATGTCTAAGCTTGGAATCTTCAACAGGGCAAACCCGCTCAATCCGTTCAAGGACTGGACGATAGTTTACATCCCTTACGGAACTGGAGATGTGCACATTGGAAACAGGGTTATGAAATACTACTTCTTCAAATATAGCAAGACGGTATATCACGTGGGTTATGTCAATGCTGTGGTGGCTATGAGGTGGATTGCCAGTCAGGGCAATTTTGAAAAGATAGTGATTGCAGGTTCGAGTGCTGGAGGCTATGCAACCGTTCTTCATACTCTAACAGCCAGAGAGATATTCGGAAAGAGCATTGTGGTGATAAACGATGCCGGTCCGGGGCTTGTGTCGGAGAGAGACCCCAAGTTTACCTTCGAAGCTTCGGTCGAAAGCTGGGGCTGGACTCAGAATTTGCCACCTGATGCCCTAAGTTATCTTGGGGATGAACCTGTTTACGCCCTCGCATACACCTTTGAGAAATACAGCGATATTATCTACGGTTTCTTTGAAGACGAAAGAGATTTTGTTATAGGTGTTGCCTTCCTCAAATACAGTCAGAGCGAGTTCAAGAAGAAACTGCTTGAGGTGACGTCTGATCTGAGAAATCAGTTTCCTGACAACTACTACAGATTTTTGGTTGACAAGTCAATGCATACTGCTCTTGAACTACCAAGGGTTTACTGGCTGAATGTTGACGGCATATATCTCTTCCAGTGGATTGAAAAGCTGATAGGGGGGCAGCCTGTAGATTTAGTTGAGACCTAATTTTTTATGGTCTTAGCATATTTATACTAAAAAACAACGTGGGTAGAAAGTTTACGAAGTTGTAAAACATCTGCCAGTAGAAGAACTGGATAAAATGATCAAATCGAAAAAGATACGCGAATCCTAAGAAGGCTTTACTTCATAAGATATCTCCACAGAGGAATGAGCATTGGGGAAGCAGCAGAACTTGCAGGAATTACCAAACCTACAGGCTATACATGGATTAAAAGATGGAACTCCAAAGGCTATGAAGACTTAATTCCAGAATTCGGAGGAAGAGACCTTCCAAACTCAGCAAAGAGCACAGAAGGAAAAACCAAGGGAAGTGATCAAGAACAACGATCGGATATAATGGAGGGGTTTATTGACGAGATGGAGTTCGGCGGTCAAATACTGCAAGGAAGACTTGTAGTTGTTCTCTGGAAGATAAGGGAAGCAAATCCCGGAAAAAGTGGCTGGACGATTTTAGGATGCACTATGCTAAGAAGGTAAGAGAAGAAGCAAATAAACTGGATATCCTGCTGGTTTACCTTTTCCCCCCTCACTCTCCCGACTTGAATCTAATTGAAAACGTTTGGAAGGGTGTTAAAAGAATTTGTCTCTGAGATATCTCTGCTGGATGTAGAAGAGCTTAAAGAAACAATTGGTAAAACCTCAAAAAGTCAATTGCGAAGGGATTGAGAAATTTTTGGTAAGTTAAAAAATGTTAAGCACTTAACGAATTTACGAGAAAAGTTAATATACTATTTTTTCAAGAGTAGTAATAAGTGAATGAACTATGTTGGTAACCAAAGTAACTCGAAACTACCAGATAACTCTTCCTGCTAAAATAAGAAAAATGTTGGGGATAAAGGAGGGAGACCTCCTCGAAGTTCGAGTGGAAGGTGATAAAATAATAGTTGAGCGTCTCAAAAAGGAGCGAAAAACTCTGAAGCTTGGCAGAGATATCTCTCCAGAAGAGATTGAAAAATCCATAGAGGAGGGTATGATAGAGTGCATGCGGTTGTAGACACCAATGTTCTAATATACGACACGTTTGAGGACACACAGTTTCATAAAGAATCCCGCAAGCTGCTCGACTCACTGGGCAAGTGGCTGGTTCCCACAGTAGTTCTTATGGAGTATGCCTGGTTCTTTAGAAAAAACATGCTAACCTCGATGAATGCAAGAGATATGCTTGAAGACTATCTTAGTGACCCGAGGTTTAGGTGTCTTGAAGACACGCATAAGACAATAAAGCAGGCTCTTGAGTTTATATGCAACAACAATNTGTCTCTTTCGCATTTTAACGATGTTATAATTCTCAGTCATGCTATCAGCAGAAAGCGCCCTCTNGCAACTTTTGATCGAAGTCTACGCAAGATTGCTGTTAAACAGGGAATAGAGGTGCTCCCGGAAGAATCTGAAGAAAATTTATGGATATGAAGCTTTTGATACAAGAGCACTGCCGAATTATATTGTCCAAGTTGTACACTGAGAATTCGCAGTGAAGTATGAAGATGAGGTTACAAAGCAGAAGCATCCCGAAGTTGAGCATATCTCCGTTCAAAGGGGAATTTGGGATGTGGTGTATGAGCATCATGTTGAGGTTTGCGTTGCGGCATACCTGATCAGGTAGTTAGAGAGATGATAAAGGCTTATATTGCCTCAAANCGGAGTATAAAGGCAAGGTANCGGGATCAGGAGCTGGTAGAGTGGAGCCAAGAAGAGGACGNCCACTTACAAGTATCCGAGAAATGTTGAGTTCAGAGATGAGTTGCTGAAGTCTGCTGCTGGGGAATATCTGGGAAGAATATTGAAGAGAGGAGGGAGATGAAAAAACTTGAGAGTGAGATNATAAGAATGCAGTACAACAGGGATAAAGAGACTGATAAATTAAATAAAGTCACTTCAAAAGCCTCTCCAGCCTATTTAAAAACTCTGCTATCCTTTCCCTCGAAGTTGCGTAGCTCAGCCTTACCCAGCTTTTGTATGCAACTCCGAAGGCAGAACCCGGAGTTAAGGCGACATACTCCTTCTTCAGAAACTCCTCGCAGAACTCTGCACTGTCCCTGTTTACATTCATGAAAATGTAAAATGCTCCCTTGGGGGGAGCGTATTCAATGCCCAGCTCTCCCAATTTCTCCATTATCATGTCTCTCCTCACTCTGAATTCCTCCACGACTTTCCTGATGAAGTCCTGATCTCCCTTAAGAGCGGCAACACCGGCATACTGCACGAAGGATGTCGGATGACTGACTGAATGGCTCTGCATGCGATTCATCAGCTTTATTATCCATTCCGGAGCAGCAGCATAGCCTAATCGCCAGCCTGTCATTGAGTAGGTCTTGGAGAAGCCGTTGATTGTTATTGTTCTCTCAAGCATCCCGTCCATCGCTGCAAGGCTGTAATGCTCACCTTCAAAGATGATTTTCTCGTAAATCTCGTCNGACATAACAAGCAAATCCTTCTCGACGGCAATGTCCCTTACCTTCTTCAAAAAATCCTTGGGATAAACCACNCCGAGAGGGTTGCTGGGGGAGTTAATNACAATCATCTTCGTGTTTCCAGTAATGTAATCTTCAATCGGAGCATCTTCAAAACCCTCTTCGTGAGGTACCCAAACTGGCTTGGCTCCAGCCATCAGAATGCATGCCTCGTAGCTGACCCAAGATGGATCGAGCAGAATAACCTCATCGCCCTCCTGCAGCAGGCACATCATTGCCTCGTAAATGGCATACTTCGCCCCTGGCGTTACGATGATATTCTCTGCACCAACCTCTATACCGTTCTCCTTTCTCAACTTCTCGACAATTGCTTCAATGAGTTCTGGAATTCCCTTCGTGGGGGTGTAGAAGACTTTCCCNTCCTTCATCGCCTTGTATGCTGCTTCTATAATAAATTTGGGTGTCGTGAAGTCTGGTTCTCCAACACTCATATCCACTACGTCTTTGCCCTCCCTTGCCAGCTCTTTTGCCATCGTTGAGACTCTGAGCGTGGCTGACGGCTGGACTACCTCAATCCTGTTAGCTCCCCTCTGAATCATACTCCTTCAACCTCTTTACGAGCTTAACCGCAGCCTCAACAGCCCTTTTAGCGTAATCAACCCTCTCGGTTGCTGCAATCCTGCCCATTCCCGGACCGCTTATGCCGAGGGTTACCGGTTTACCATACTCAAGGCTTAGGTCAAGTATTTTCCTGGCAGCATGCTGGGCAACTATCTCATCATGCTCCGTCTCGCCCTCAATAACACAGCCTATGGCAACAACAGCATCAACATTGCCTTTTTCAAGCATTTTCTTCACGGCAATCGGAATATCAAAGGTTCCGGGGACCCTGATAACTTCGGAAACTTCAGCCCCTAAAAATTCAGCATGCTCCCTTCCGAGAATCTCCATCATATAGGTGATATCTCTGTTGAATTCGGCAACAACCATCCCGAGCTTGACTTTATCCATCACAACCACCCTTCAAAAATCTCCGGTAGTATTTAATAGTTTACCAAATCACTGAACAAATATGCAAAAATTTTAAAAACCAATTGCTAAATTTTCGAACCATGGTCAGACTGGACTTTATGCGAACCTTCATAGAGGTTGTTGAGTCGGGAAGTCTGAAGAAGGCAGCGAAAAATCTTGGAATGTCTGTTAGCTCCGTTAGCTTTCAAATCAACTCAATAGAATCCTTTTACGGTGCGAAACTTCTTGAGAGGAGTACAAATGGTGTAAGGCTGACAGATGAAGGGAATATAGCCATCAAAAATATGAAATCGGTTTTGAGTAGTGTAGATGAAACAAGAAGGCTCATCTCAAACCTGAGGGGAGATAAAATAACGATAGCGTCCGGAATGGTCGGTCTGAACATCGTTCATGCGATTCAGACACTCCTGAAATCTCAGTATCCACAGCTTGAGGTGAGTATAGCTTTGAGNGGTGCTCATGAGTGTGTGAGGGGGGTTTTGAGTGGCAAATACGACTTTGCAATTGCTGGGGATTTGCTTGAAGAACATCTTGAGTTTGAGAGGTTGAACTACGATATTTTGGGTNACGATCTTCTTGTTCTGATCACCCCTCCCAACCACGAACTCGCAAGGAAGGATGAGGTAACACTGGATGACGTTACGAAATATCCGATAGTCATGCTTACCGACGATTACGGGATAACCACGAGCACAAAAAAGAATTTGATCGAGAGTGGAGTCAGGCCAGATGACCTGAACATTGCCTACACAGTCGGAGATTTCTATTCAAAAATAAATGCTGTGAGCAGTGGGATAGGAATTGCCATTACATCCTACATAGCTGCATGCAAGGCTTGTGAGGTTGGTTTGATTAAAATGAGGAAGATAAAGGGGTTTAAAGCAGAGAGAAAGATATTTCTCGTATCCTCAAAGTTATCCTTAGAGAGCAAGAAGATGAAGGAGTATCTGAACTTCATACTGGCTAAAGGCAGACAACTCTTTGAAGATTTTGCCATGCAGTGCCGTTGTTTCGAATAGGTTTAGATTTTCAAATTTTTTAAATACTTTTAAATCTCTTTTAACGAATTTTTTAAAAGTTGAAAAAAGTTTATCTAAATATTTTAGANGTATTAAATTTTATTTCAAAACTAAGATTAGGTAAGCAAAAACTCCGTAANTTNAAAATTTTTCGAAACATATTTGGAAAATTTCGAAAAACATAAGTATTCTGGAGTGCAGCGAGACCTATGGAGCGGATTGAGGTGAGGGTGGATAGTGAGACTCTTCTCGACGACAGAAAGTTTGCAGAGGCAATGCTTTTGAAAAGGGACATGCAAGGCTTGAGCAAAGCGGACATGGTCTTCATTTTGAGGAATCTGTTGAAACTAAAATACTACCCAGTAGCAGTAAGATTCTTTTTCGACGAAGAAGAATTGCAGAAATTCAAGGACGAACACGAGTACCTTGTAGCCTGTAATCCCTTTACCTTTTGCCATTTCTCTGCCGAATCAAGGCAGAAGGGGGATGTGCTGCTTGGGGACAGGAGAACTTTGGGATGTAGTAACGCGAGGTATATCTTTGGCTGGAAGGATTTGGATGAACAGGAGATTAAGAGTCACTTGAAATACGTTAGAGACAGAGAACAGGCTGAGAATTTTGTTAAAACCAAACCGAGGCTTCCTGAAGGTTTGCTTGCCTTCGCAACCGCACCTTTACACAAGGCAAAATTTGAGCCGGACTTNGTTCATATAATATGCGACGTTCTTCAGAGCTACCACCTCTACAACGACTACGCTTCTGCGATGAACATGCATCCTGTACAGCCGAACCTNATGATGAACTCAGCCGTCTGCGGGGGTGCAGTGTGGACTTACAACAGCAGGAAGATTAACGTGGTGCCAATGTGCAGCAGCAGCTACACTTCAGGAAAGACTGAGCAGGGCGAGATCAACGTATACATCCCTTGGGAGCATTTTGAGGCGATGGTGGTGAGATTGCTTGATAGAACTGCCAAATACGGTGGAGCGAGTTATCCGAGGACTGGTGAGACGTATCCGGGCTTCAATGTATGCAAACTCTGTAACTTCCTGCTCTTCAGGAAGCCTAAGGAGGATGAGTAAGGAGGTGAAAGTTTGTTGGATGTGGTATGGGCGGAAATTGACGGGAATGTCATAACCGTAAATGCACTGTTGGTTTTCCTGTGGTTTATCTGGGTTGGTTGGATTTTTTCCACGGTAGGAGCTTTTGGGGGTATAATGGCAGGATTCGGACACATTACGATCTTTGGAATTGGTGACTGGGCGAGCAAACTTAAAGGCACTAAGATTTCAATTGGCTCTTATACGGATGCGGGCAAGTATCTCACAGACACGATAAGGCTCGGAAACTCCGTTCAGACGTGGTTCAATGCTGTATCATCTACTTACAACTGGTATACTCAGAAAAGACTTGTTTGGCCAGCTGGAGTAGCACTTGGCTTGGGNGCAGTCATAGGTGCGCAGGTTGGTGTATGGGGCACAGGTGGACAGGTGGCTCCCGGCGTTTACAAGGGCATCTTCGGTCTGGCAACTTATCTCATCGCTGGTTACATGTTCTATCAGCTAACTCCAAGGGCTAAAGCGGGGAAGAAGGCGGGTAGAGAAGCTGCCCAGAGATTCCAGGAGAGGGTCAAGGAGCTCAGGGAGAGTGGAAGACTGCACGAGCTTGAGGGCATAAAGAATCTGAAGGTCGGTGTTAGTGAAACACAGTTCGAGTTCTTTGGAGAAAGCTTCAGGGTAAAGAACTTNGCCCCCTTCATCGTTGGTTTCCTCATAGGTCTCTTCTCTGCAGTTATTGGTATCGGCGGTGGTTTCCTATTCGTCCCCTTCCTGACGAGCCTTGGACTACCATTCTACGTCGTTCCCGGAGCTTCGACGCTTGCGGTGTTCTTCACGCAAACTTCAACAGTCCTCGGATGGCTCGCAAGAGGCGTCATGTATCCCATCGCGCTCATAGTGGCTGGATGGGCAGGAATCTTCATCGGAAGCTATATAGGGCCAAGAACTCAGAAATACATACCTCAAGACGCGCTATTTACTCTCTTCGGCATCCTCGCTCTCTACGTCGGTACGAGGTATGTGCTCAGCGCTTTTCTTGGAATCAAGCTCCCACCATGAACCCCTATTTTTTTATTTTTGTTACACTTGGAACTCTTGTTTTGACGGAAAAAATTGAATCAGCCGTACTCAGAAGATTTTTTGGTGGGTATCTTGATGAAATTGCCAGAGCAGAAGCAGAGATTGCCGAATATCATGAGCTATCCATGCTTGCTGCTGCCTCTGGAGATAAGGAAGCCTTTAAAGGTTTTCAGGATATGATGAGTGAAATCTACACAAAGGTCTTTTTCAGGAAGATTGCTTTCTTCACTTCCCTTTACTTCCTCCTGCTGAGCCCATACATAGCAGTCTGCGAGTTTATCGGTATTGAGAATTCAACGGCGACGATTCTAATTCTGGCTTTGAGCTACTTCTCGGTCAAACTTCTTTGTGGGATGGTCTATGACTTTTACCGCTCGTGGAAGGATGCTAAGGAGGCGAGGAAGATTGTTGGGGGCAAATTTTANTTTTTAGCTTATTAGATTCTTTCTCGCTTTTTGCGTTTTTTGTTATGTTTTAATCGCTCACACACAGCAAATCTTGATTCCAATTTTGTGACGGAGAATATAAATCTTAATAAACGTCAAGAAAGCAGAAAAGAATTTGAAAAGCCTGAAANCGATACTCATTATTAGGCTTAGTTCAAACACATCGAAAAGTTTTTTATTCGGTAATGATAATTTAGTGTTGAATGGCTAGTGTAACCCCTGCTGAGTTCGGTAATGTAATATTTCAGTTAATTCTGGCAAATCTTGAGTTAATGAGCAATACTTTCAGGCTGCTTATGAACAACTCAATTTCCGCTGTAGAGGTATGGAATGTTATATATCACGCTGCAAGTTTTGGGTATTGGGTTGCCAACTCCTTTGTGGGTGATGGTGGTGCTTTGGATGTTATGAGAGAAAACGTTTCAGCTATGAAGAATTTTACTAATATGGTTAGTTATTTGGGTGGAAATGCGGAGGTGATATTTGGTAACGAGAGTGGTGGGGAAGGAATTTCGGCTGTAATGAAGAATGTCGCGGCACTGATAGACGAGAACTTTACAATCAAGTTCTGGAGCACATTAAAGCTTGGCATAATTGCTGTGATAAAATTGATGGGACAGATTTCTGCAGCTTTCGGGTGAGGAAGATGCCAATAGCGACGATAAGCGAGTTTGTCAGGATGGGGATTCTAACACCGATATCAGACATATTCGTTCTGATCTATGGGCTGACCGAACCAATCGTCTCACACCTAACACAAGACCATCCTAACTGGATATATTCTCATTTTGCAGTGCTCTTATGGGTTACAAAGTTGCTGAGTGCTGTTGTTGGACTTACGGTAAGCAACGGAACCTTAACTGCAGCATTCAACGACACTCTTCACACTCTTTCCACAAACTCAAACGATTTCTTTGGAAACTTCACTGGTAAAAGCGGTATGAGTTATATAGCGAAGCATGCTTACCTTGAACTGGTAAACAACAAAACTCTGGCTAATGATCTGGCTGTGAAATTTGCCAGAGCCATAAATAGCACGGTGATTTTTATAATGAAAGCATTCGAATTTTTGTGATACTATGCCGACCGCTGCTGAGCTTGGGGATGTGGTACTTCAAGGCCTCTCAGCGTTGCTGAGGGCACTTGGAAGATACTTTATTTACCTCAAATACACTGGACATAATGAAAGTATTGTGAATGCCTCAAGAGGGTATTACCAGAGCTTCTGGGAAATCTGGTATCACATCAATGCCATGATCTCATGGTTCAGAAAACTTCTCTTCGATAGTCATGGGTTTATCTGGCAGATCAACCACAATGCCACCCTTGAGAACGAATTTGCCCAAGTTGTGGCTATAGCTGCAAACAATTCAACAAGAATGCTTGGAGAAGTATCGGGAAATTACGGCATAACTTTCATCCTGAGGGTTATGACAGAGAGAGTTTCAGACAACCCTGATTTCGTTCTGTATCTCTGGTATGCAGCGAAACATGCTGTAATCCTTGTAGCTGATGCTTTAAGAGTGTTTCCGTCTTACTTCCCGTAGGGTGAGGAAAATGCCAATAAATGTTTCCATATCAACCTCATACATCCTCGAATTCGTTCAGGCACTTTTCATGCTTAACGCTGAATTATTCAGAGCGATAGCAATAAATGGAACACTTGTCAACAGAGCTGCAGAGGATATATACTACATTTTCGGATTTATCAAATATTTCTCAGACGGTTTCAGAGACGTGGTTAATGTTGTGATTAATAACTCTACGATGATGCAATACAGTGTAGGGATTTGGCAGAAAGTTGCAACGAACGCAACTTACGTTTTTGGGGATGATAGTGCTACTTGGGGGTTGGCTTACTTGTGGAGAAAGGGATACGAATGCATACAACCGGGGGCTTACTGTGAAAGTTATGGTCCGAGTGTTACATACTGGGGGCTGCAGTTTTTTAAGTGGCTGTTCATTGCCATGTCGAAGATCGGGCAAAACCTTTCTGTATTATATTCTTAACTTAACCTCTTTCGGGTGGCATTCTCAATGAAAAAA